>CAZHOD010000251.1:0-3440 GCA_964534075.1 uncultured Spirochaetia bacterium | reverse complement strand
AGATACCATAACGCTTGACATACCTGAATCAGGCGGGGCAATACCCGATTTTCTCGCTGAAATAAAATACGAGCTTGATTGGCTTCTTAAAATGCAGATGGATGACGGCAGGGTGTACCATAAGCTAACCCGTGAAAATTTTTCAGGTACAGTAATGCCCGCCTCAGACACTGCTGACCGTTTTTTTGTGCCGTGGAGCTCGGCGGCAACTGCTGATTTTACCGCGATGATAGCAATGGCCGCGCGTATATATGAGCCCTATGACCCCGCGTTCGCCTCTGAATGCCTGGACGCGGCGAGAGTGAGTTACGGATACCTTACGACGAATACATCGAATCATTCTGCTGATGATACCGGTTTCAATACAGGCGGATACCAGACAGGTGATACGGATGACAGGCTCTGGGCAGCGGCTGAGATGTGGGAGGCCACGGGTGAGGCGGAGATGCTGAATGATTTTGAAACAAGGGCCGCTGCTGAGGCATCCAAAATCGAATGGGCAATGGACTGGGGAAGTGTAAAGGACCTTGGTATGTTTACATATTATTATTCCACGCGGACAGGCAGAGATTCGGCAATTGTAAATGATATAAGAAATGACACAATAAACAGGGCAAATTCTTTTGTTAATGACAGGAACAACCACGGCTACGCGAGAAATATGGGGACCAATTACTGGTGGGGGATAAACGGGCATACTGTAAGAAGGGCTCTTACACTTTACCTCGCGAATGAAATGAGCCCGAACATGGATTATATAAACACTGCCTTTGACGCGATAGGGTTTGTCGCCGGAAGGAATTATTATAACAGGTCCATGATAACAGGTATTGGCCATAACCCGCCTCTTAATCCCCATCACAGGCCCTCGGCAGCGGACAGCGTAACCCCGCCGTGGCCGGGATATTTGATTGGAGGGCCGGAATCCGGCGCCACTTCGTGGGAAGATGTTTATGACAGTTATTCCACGAACGAAGTCGCCATAAACTGGAACTCCGGGCTTTTAATCGCGATGGCAGGCCTGCTTGACGGTGTTATAACCCCGACACCCACAGTCACGGTAACAGGCACCCCGCCTACAGTAACAGCAACACCCACAATAACGCCTACAATGACGCCGACACCGAAGGCAAGGCAAAATCTTACGGAGGTTTATATACACCCTTCGCTTGTTGACATGGGCGAAGGAGAGACAGAAATTTGTTTTTACAACATAACGGAAAAGGCCGGAATATACATATATAATTTAAAGGGTGAGCTTGCCCGTAAGGTGAAGGCCGAAAACAGGGAAGGGGTTCACTGTATCGATCTGATGAATATAAGAAGAAAAAACACACTGGCCCCGGGTATATATATTTATGTCATAAAAAATAAAAGCGGGACCATGTCACAAACGGGAAAATTCGCGCTTATACGATGATATAAAAGCAAGTTTGAAACTTAAAGCTTAAAGGTTAAAACTAAAAATCAAAAAGCAAAACCACAAAGTAAAAAACAAAAACGTATTTGTAACCGCAGCCTTTACGGCTGCGTAAAACAACGAGACAGGAAACATATTTGCAGGGGCGGCCCCGTGCCTGTATCGTATAACACGAAGTGTTTGTACGGTATGTCCGCCCGAAGACGAAAAAACAAAAACCGGACAACCACTAAAAAGAGAAGAACAGAAGACAAAAAGTTCCCTCTCCCTCAATGGGAGAGGGATAGGGAGAGGGTGTTGCAGCGGCAGAAAGCGCGGGAATATTAGTGACGGCTGCGCCGCGCTGTCCGCGGGCGCGAAAAGCAGGGGCGCGCAGTGCACGCCCCCTACAGGGGATTAATTATTTGTAATTGTAGGGGCGGCCCTGTGTGGCCGCCCGAAGACGAAAAAACAAAAACCGGACAACCACTAAAAAGAGAAGAACAGAAGACAAAAAGTTCCCTCTCCCTCAATGGGAGAGGGATAGGGAGAGGGTGTTGCAGCGGCAGAAAGCGCGGGAATATTAGTGACGGCTGCGCCGCGCTGTCCGAGGGCGAAAAAACAGGGGCGCGCAGTACCGTAAAAACACTTCGTGTTATACGGCACAAGCGCGCGCCCCCTACAGGAACATCTGATTATTCGTTTTTTGTAGGGGCACCTGCCCTGTTCAATTGTTTCTGCAAAAACAATGGTTTTATTTGAAACCCAAAATCCGGAATTGTATTTTTCTTTCCATGGTGATATAATTTTTCAAAAACGGAGGTTGGAAAATGAAAAAAACCATATTATTTATTATTCCTGTCATTCTGGTTATTCTTGTGTCAGGCTGCGCGGAAAAACCAAAACCCCTTGCCGTTCCTGAGGACTTTGTCGCGCTGCTCGATTACAAGCAGCTTCGCGGGGGAAAAACATACGGCGCTGTAATAGTTGCCTCGAATAATTATTCCGGGAAAATAATCGCTGAAAACGGGGATGAAAAGGGCAGCGTCGGCATTAAACCCGGGCAAATAAAGGAAATACACGCGGCGTTCGGCCTTGTCGTGGGCAATACCATAACTGTAAAAGGCGGGGACAGGGTGGTTCAAATTCCCGTAAAATATGACTCGCCGCGTGCCTTTTCTATTGGTTTTGTGGATTCGCCCGGAGCGATGTTCACAAAAAATACTCCGTTCATCACCACGCGCGGCAAGGGCAGGTATATTTCCACTATTCACGTGGCCTCCTCGAAAAAAGCCTCTTACGGCCCCCCGGGAAGCGGGACAAAGTGGTTTGGTGTTTCATTCAAAAGATCCACTGCCTTAAGCGACGAGAACGGGGTGATTGTAATCAGGGATAAAAAGATGAAGCCCCGGGAAATTTATTATGTGACAACTTATTATTATGACAGTGATTATAATTACATAGGAGGAAATCCCGGCTGGGAAGCAAAGTACATGCCGGAAAAATAGGAAAAGGAGGGGTTCATGAAAAAATTTCTTATCCCTGCGTTTATTGCGCTGGTAATGGTTCTGCAGGCGGGGCCTGCCGGCGCGAAAGTGGACGGTGTAATACAAGGATTTAAAGACGCGGGAATCACCGGCGAAAAGGCAAAATACGGAATTTCCAAAAAGATTCTGAAAATAATCTCACTGAAGGATTACGGAGGGATTATCAACGAAAGGCGCGGAGTGGGGGTTTTTGAGTTCAAAAGTTCATGGGGTTTTGACAGGGCAGTGGATTTGTTCCGGATGCTGACCCTTATTTCGCGGGTGGAGGTTTACAAAGAGCGGCCGTATATTATAGTCATAGGAGGGGAGAGCTCTTCCGAAAGGCAGGGGATTGTAAACAAAGTAAAAAAGGCCATGCCCCATGCGAGGGAAATCTCGGAAAAAGACAGGTGAGCTGTACCGGCATTCAGCATCAAAAGCCGGCCATACAGCGGGCTCTGTGTTTTACAGGGCATGGTTGCAGCCATTGCCTGCGTAAGTTGTGTAGCGCGTCC
>CAZHOD010000250.1:0-3502 GCA_964534075.1 uncultured Spirochaetia bacterium | reverse complement strand
ATACCCCGTTTTAATAAATTCAATTTTTGATTATAAAAACTGTAAAATAATACTTAAAGCAAAAAAAACATTAAAAATGAAGACGGCGGTTCTCCGACCCCGGCCTTTTTTATCCCGCGCGTTAAGCAATTTGCCGGGATGGTGCCGGAGGCCGGATTTGAACCGGCACGCTTTTTCAAGCGGGAGATTTTGAGTCTCCTGTGTCTGCCATTTCACCACTCCGGCTGTGTAATGCATTATAATAAAATTAAATATTTTGTCAACAAAATTAGCGGGGTGTACACCGGGATTCTGTTTGCCGGAGCGGGTCAAAATAATTTTTTATGGACTTATAAACTAAAAAGTGTTATATTTTTTAGTATACCAATCGTAAAAAAAAATAATTGAGCGCTAATTATACTCAAAGGGAGGTTGTTTTATGGCAATGAAAAAGAAAAAAGAAAGAAAAAAGAAAGCAAAAAAGAAAAAGAAAAAGAAGAAAAAAGCTTTAAAGAAAAAGAAAAAATTCAACGCAAAAAACATATCTTTTCAGGAAAACCGTAACGCCACAAAAATATTCCTTCCTGAAAATGAAATGCCGGACGCGTGGTATAATGTCCTGCCCGACCTGCCGAAGCCTTTTCAGCCTTATCTTCACCCGGGTACAAAAAAGCCCATTACTCCGGATGACCTCGCTCCGCTTTTCGCGAAAGAACTTATAAAACAGGAACTTTCCCCGGAAAGATGGATTTCAATACCGGGAGAAGTAATGGATATTTATAAGTTATGGAGGCCGTCACCTCTTTACAGGGCGCGGTCACTTGAAAAAGCCCTCGATACCCCGGCTAAAATTTATTATAAATACGAGGGGGTATCGCCCGCGGGAAGCCATAAACCCAATACAGCCATAGCTCAGGCGTATTATAACAAAAAAGAGGGTACAAAAAAGCTATCTACGGAAACAGGAGCAGGGCAGTGGGGATCGGCGCTTTCACTTGCGGGGGCTCTTGTGGGAATAGATGTCGAGGTTTTTATGGTAAAGGTAAGTTATAACCAGAAACCATACCGAAAATCTATGATACAGGCCTGGGGCGGGAAAGTACATCCTTCTCCGACCAATCTGACGGATATAGGAAAGAAAATGCTGGAAGAAGACCCGGAATCGCTTGGGTCCCTGGGTATGGCTATATCCGAGGCTGTTGAAGTCGCGGCAAAAAACGAGGATACAAAGTACTGCCTGGGAAGTGTGCTTAACCACGTTGCCCTGCACCAGACAATAGTCGGAAGAGAGGCCAAAAAGCAAATGGAAATGGCGGGGGAATACCCTGATGTTGTTATAGGATGCTGTGGTGGCGGAAGCAACCTTGCCGGGATAAGCCTGCCTTTTATTTACGACAGGTTAACAGGGAAGAAACCGGATCTCAGGACAGTAGCGGTTGAGCCGACGGCGTGCCCGACATTGACAAAGGGAATGTACGCTTATGATTACGGGGATACAGGCGGGCTGTCTCCCATCGCGATGATGTTTACCCTGGGGCATAAGTTTGTCCCTTCGGGAATACACGCGGGCGGGCTCAGGTATCATGGTGATTCCCCTTTGATTAGCATGCTGGCAAAGGAGGGGGTTATAGAGCCTTCGGCTTATGACCAGGTTCCGTGTTTTGAGGCTGCCGCTCAGTTCTCCCGGCTGGAAGGGATAATACCCGCGCCCGAAACATCTCATGCCATAAAGTCCGCGATTGACGAGGCGCTGGACGCAAAAGAAAAAGGCGAAAAAAAAGTTATACTTTTTAATTTCAGCGGGCACGGACATTTTGACATGGCGGCTTATGATGAGTTTTTCGCGGGGAACCTTGTAGACACGCCTCTTCCCAAAGAAAATGTTGATAAAGGACTGTCCGGGCTGCCGAAAATAGGATAAAATTCCGGATTTCATATTCGAAATTCCAAAAAACGGGAAAGAATAGGGAGAAAAACAAAATATGAAAAGAATATTTTTCTTGATGTTGCTTATGGTAACTTCAGTATCAGTTTTCGCGGGAAGCCCCGGGGGTATACCTTTTGAGCTCATGAATAAAGGCGCGGGGATAAGAATATTGAGTATGGGCGGGGCAGGAACCTCAAATAATAATGGAGTCGAGTCCGTATACTGGAACCCGGCGGTACTTGATAAGCTTAACCGAAATGAAATTTATATGTCCCTTGAGACTTTTTTTGACGGGGCTAATTACGATTATGTTTCGTACGCGGGCCCCGCGGGAGTTTACGGTGGTGTCGGCCTGGCGGTAGGCATTATGAATTACGGCTCATACAAAAGGGTCGACAGTGAAGGTTTTAGCCTTGGTGATGACGGGTATATGCGGGACACATTTGTAACAGCAGCTTACGGCAAGTCTGTTTTCGGGGGATTAAACGCCGGAGCTTCCCTAAAGGTCCTGTTAAGGTCCATGGAGGATGATATGTATACGGCTTTTAACGCGGATGTGTCCATCTACAGCGATTTTGGGGCGGACGCCGGGATGGGAATTGTTTTTAGAAATGTTATCCCTGTGTCGGTTGAGTACGGCCTGGACAGCGAAAAATTCGTACATTCAGCAAGGCTGGGTTTTGATATTTCATTTTTCGAAAAAAAATTAAATGCTGCTGTCGATGTTGAAAAATATTTTATTGATTCCCCGGCTGTGCTTTACGGTGGCCTGGAATACAACATTGGGGGCATGATATCTTTGAGGGCCGGTGGTAATACAAATACAGAGTTCGGCGGGGGCCTGGGAATATCATACGAAGAAATTAATTTCGATTATGGTGTTGTATATAACGAACTTGTGCTTTCCCATAAATTCGCTTTAAGTTATAAATTTGGGGGGTACAGGCTTTACCTCAAGGCCGATCCCGGCGTATTTTCGCCTCTTGGAGGAAATAAAAAAACATATATAAGAGTCAGGGCTAATACCAAATACGAAATTTTTAAATGGAAAATCGAAATTAAGGATTCCGGGGGGAATATCGTGGAGGAGTGGCACGGCGCGGGAAAACCCGATGATAAAGTTGTATGGGACGGGCTAAGGGAAGATGGCCTTCCTTGTGAAGAGGGCAGGTACAGGGCGGTATTGACGGTAGTCAATGAGAACGATACTGTTATAGTATCAGAACCTACAGAAATAATATTGTCGGCGGCCGACAGGTATAACATACCTCTTTTTGACTGACAGCACAAAAATAAATAATAATTTACTTATTTCCGGCGCCTGTCTTTTGCCACCGGTTTTGTTTGTTTTCTCCTGTCTTTAGAGTATAAAACAAGTTTATCGCCGGTTTTTTTATATATCTGGTTGGTCTTCTTGTCAAAATAAAGGTTTTTTTCCAGGTGCAGCAGAGATTTCATGGTGCGGTCCGAAGCTCTTTTTTCAGCTCTTACAGGCGCGCTGCGGGTCCTCCGGTCGTGCCTTACGAAGACATACCTGTTTCCCATATGCCTGACAATTGTTTTTTCTTTTGTGTCAAAATAAAGTTTTTCTTTGAG
>CAZHOD010000249.1:0-3540 GCA_964534075.1 uncultured Spirochaetia bacterium | reverse complement strand
ATAAGACCATGAAACTGAAATACTTTAATCCAAGCGCTTTCATTCGACTTCCCTTCCGCCCAGGCCGTATATATAACTTGCCATGGGCACTGTCACACCCGCGTCAAAAAGCGCGGCCTTTATTTCAGTTGCCAGCGGCCCGGCCTGTGTGCTTAAACTTTCCGCCCTGTCCAGGACAGCAACGCCTTTAGCGCCCTTTAACGCGTCCACAAATTCTTCAGCCGGAAACGGCCTGTATACCCTGGGCTTTATAAGCCCTGCTTTTACACCGCCTGCCCGAAGTTCCTCGACAGCGGCTTTTGCCGTACCCGCGGTAGAGCCTTTTGCCACCATAATATATTCGGCGTCGTCCGCTTTATAATTTTCAAAAAAACCGTATTTTTTCCCGAATGTCTTTTCAAAATCCGCGAAAAGAGACGGCAGGTTCTTTTTGGCGTTTTTCATTGCCTCGTGCTGCGCCCTTTTATGCTCCAGGTAATAATCCGTAAGCACCAGCGAACCCGCGGTAATAGGTTTATCTATATTCAGAATATCGTAAGGAGGCTTATATTCCCCGATGAATTTTTCAACTTCCTTATCCGGGTACATTTCCAGCCGCTCCATACCATGGCTGATTATAAAACCATCTGTCGATACCATGGCAGGAAGGAATACATCCTTGTTTTCCGCGGCCTTTACCGCCATTATGAGCATATCATAGGCTTCCTGTGAATTTTCCGCGTAAAACTGCATCCAGCCCGTATCCCTCTCAGCCACTGTATCCGAATGATCCGCGTGTATGTTTATGGGGCCGGAAAGCGCCCTGTTAACCTCGGCAAGCACAATAGGCAGCCTGAGCGCCGAGGCAATATAAAGAATCTCGTGCATTAAAGCAAGCCCCTGGGACGCGGTGGCTGTCATTGTCCTGGAACCCGCTGAAGCAGCGCCGATACAGGCGCTCATGGCGGAATGCTCGGATTCCACGGTTATAAGGTTTGTTTTTACAAGCCCGTCGTTCACAAAGCCGGAAAATATCTGCATTATCTCCGTTGCCGGTGTTATGGGATAGGCAGCGCAGACATCCGGGTTGATCTGGCGCATGGCCTCGGCCATTGCCTCGTTTCCCGTGCGTGCAAGAATTGTTTTTTCCATATTAATTATTACCTCCCGCTTATTTTATATTGTATTTTTCCTTTGCTTCTTTCAGCGATATCATTAATATAGCCGCTTTTTCGGCGTAAGCTTCGTTACCAGCGCCTGTCCAGCCGGTTACCTTTGCGTCCGGGTCCTTTTCTTTCGCCGCTTTAACAGCCTTCTTTTTTACCGGGCATTCCTCCGCGCAGATTCCGCAGCCCTTGCAAAAATCATAATTATATTCCGTTCGCTGCAGCTCGGGTTTTCCTGTTTTCGCGTTTTTGCCCTCAGTCACGCCTATGGCGTCATCCGGGCAAAAAGTCACACACTGCATACAATTTATGCAGTTGTCCTTCTGCCACACCGGAACCTTAACCCTCCAGTCACCGGTATGAAAATGCTCCGACGTTCCGCTTTCTATTACTCCTCCTATATTGAGGTCTTTCCATGTTTTGATATCGGGTTTTGTTGTCATTATTTTTTTACCTCCTCATACGCGGCTTTTATTGCCTTTAAATTCCCTTCTATGACTTCGGGCTTTGACCTGAACTTTTTCTCGAGCTTCTTTTTTGTGTCATCCAGTAAATGCTCAATATCCATAAGGCCGGTGGCGCCTATAAGCGCTCCCATCATAGGCGTATTCGGAATCGGCCTGCCTATGTTTTCCTCGGCTATTTTTGTGGCGTCCAGGACCACCAGCTTCCCCTTCCAGCCGAGGCTCTTCTTTATATCCTCGCTTGAATAAGGCGTATTCACAACAAGGGTGCCTTTTTCCTCTGAAAGCCCTTTTGTTACGTCTATTGAGTCCATAAGGGTCTCATCGAGGACAAGGACCACATCCGGCTCCATTACCGGGGAGTGTATCGTTATCTCGGCTTCCGCTATCCTGTCATAAGACGCGACCGGGGCTCCCATTCTTTCAGGCCCGTATTCAGGAAACGCCTGTACGTATTTTCCGGCATTAATCGCGGCCTCTCCAAGAAGAAGGGCCGCTGTTTTCGCGCCCTGGCCGCCTCTTCCATGCCACCTTATTTCCGTCATATTTTCCATTAACCGACACCTCCTGAAAATTTTTCAAGGGAATTACTTCCAGTAAACAGGCTTATAACCGACACAAACATTTGCCTTTGCCCGCTTAAAAACCATTTTAAAAAATCAAATTATATCTTACTCTTATTCGTTTCAAAGGTCAAGGAATAATTTCCCCCTGTAAATTAACGTTTTTCTTTGTTTTCGAAAAGCCCCTGATACGGCACGCATACCCGTAATTCAAAACCTCTCACGAATTAGCACCTCTGCCTGCTCTTTTTTTTACCGCCGCGTTTTTGGCTCCGGGGCAGTAGGATTTTACATATTCCCATTCATTTTCATCCTTAAGCACCTCGTCCCAGAACGGAAATGTCCGGCACTGGGACGGCCTGGCCGGGTAAATTCCGCATTTTCCGCCCTTTAAAAAAATACAGCCTCCATTAACCTTCATGTTAAGTACGTATCCGGCCCATAATATATACTTCATATATTTTTTTTTGAATTTTTTGTAATCCATCCCCAGGCAGGCGGCTATTTTCTTTCCTTCTTCCACCGTCAGATGCACGAACCCCGGGACGGCACAGCAGGCGCCGCATTTTTCGCATTTGAAATTTATATCATCTTTTTTCAGGGAATTTTTTTTATTTTCAAACATAAAACACCTTATTCCATGACAACTACAGTTTTTACAATACCGGTGTGCCCGTTTGTTTTATTCCCGTAACCCGGGAGCACGCCGCCGGCATAAACTTCCAGGCTGCCCGGTTCGTAAACGCTTTCCCCTTTTTCATTTATAGCCATCAGTCTGCCCGGCTCAATTTTAAAATCAAGGGCCTGTTTTTCACCGGGCCTAAGCCGCACCCTTTTGAACCCCGCCAGCCGGTATTCGGGAATATCGAACGATGAATCCTTTTGGCTTAAATAAACCTGTACCGCCTCGCCCCCCTCACGCTCTCCCGTATTTATAAGTTCCACAGTAACCGTAAATCCCTCACCTTTGCCTACCTTCTGCCTGTCGGTACAAACCGAAGTGTAGGCAAATGACGTGTATGAAAGCCCGAATCCGAACGGGTAAAGAGGTTCTTTTTTAAAAAACCTGTACGTCCTTCCTTTCATTGAATAGTTTTGATAGGGTGGCAGATCCCTTATTTTTTTATAAAACGTAACAGGCAGCCGTCCCGCGGGGTTATAACCACCGAATATCACATCCGAAACAGCCTCGCCGCCTGCCTCTCCGGGGTACCAGGCCTGTATAAGCGCCTCCCTGCCTGTTGCCGGCGCGAGCGCCCCTCCGGAACACAGGACAAGCACAAGCGGCTTTCCTGTCTTTCTTAAATTTTCAAGGAGCTCCTCCTGTACGCCCGGAAGTGATAAATTTTTTCTTTCGCTTTCTATATC
>CAZHOD010000248.1:1945-3589 GCA_964534075.1 uncultured Spirochaetia bacterium | reverse complement strand
ATCAATGTTTCTGGATTCAAAGTATTTTCCACCAAAGTAGAGGATATCCTTTCTCCCAGAGAGCTTCTTTTCGGCGGCGTCTTTCCAGGAAACAACCAGAGTGCTTATCGACGCGGCGGTGAACGGCAAAGTGGACAACCTAAAGGGCCTTAAAGAAAACGTGATAATAGGGCACTTAATATCCGCGGGCACCGGCGTGGAGGAACTGAAAAAATTTAAAAAAGTGGAAAGGAGAAAAACCGCGAAAAAAACAAAAAAAAGCTAATTTTTCCCTTGACATGTCAGGCAAAATTTAATATTATAGGAACACTATTTTAGAAGCTCTTTTCAGCTTTTTTATTGATATATAAACAAATAAATCGCGGCGGAAAAGGGTTTGTTTTTTTCCGCCTTTTTTATATTAATGCCTGAGCGGCGGGAAATCAGAAAAAAGGATTTATAAAAATTTTTGGAGGTAATCAGCTTTGCCAACAACAAATCAGCTGGCCAGAAAAAAGAGGAAAAATATCAAGGAAAAGAGCGGAGCGCCCGCGTTAAAATCGTGCCCTCAGAAGAGGGGCGTGTGCACAAGGGTGTATACAGTAACCCCGAAAAAGCCGAATTCCGCCCTGAGGAAGGTGGCGAGGGTAAGGCTTTCAAACAAAATGGAGGTAACCTGTTATATCCCCGGCGTGGGGCACAATCTGCAGGAACACTCTATGGTGCTTATAAGAGGAGGGAGGGTCAAGGACCTTCCGGGCGTCAGGTATCATATAGTAAGGGGCGCGCTTGATACCGAAGGTGTATCGGACAGGAAACAGGGCCGGTCAAAGTACGGGACAAAGGCCCCTAAAAAAGGTAAAAAATAATATATTCAAAGTAAGGAGCATACTTAGATGCCGAGAAAAAAAAGGACAGTAACAAGAGAAGTGGATCCGGACCCGAAATATAACAGCGTTCTTGTCGCGAAGCTGATTAACGGCATAATGATACAGGGAAAAAAGTCAAAGGCGGAAAAAATAGTGTACGGCGCCCTGGAAATTATAGATAAACAGGGAAAGGATTCCCTCCAGACATTCAAGGCGGCCATTGACAACGTAAAGCCCCTTTTAGAGCTTAAATCCAGGAGGATAGGCGGGGCCAATTATCAAATTCCCGTCGAGGTTAATCCCGACAGGAGGCTGTCGCTTTCGATGAGGTGGATTATAAAGGCAACAAGGGAAAGGAAAGAAAAATTTATGGTTGAAAAACTTTCCAATGAAATTCTGGCAGCCGCGGCCGGACAGGGCGGGGCGTTCAAAAAGAAGGAAGATATCCATAGAATGGCGGACGCAAATAAGGCGTTTGCCCATTACCGCTGGTAGGGCCGGCGGATAAAACACCGGAATATTTATTTTAAATTATAAAAGGAGTACGGAGAAATGCCGAGAGAATACGAACTGGGAGTTACGAGGAACATAGGCATAATGGCGCACATAGACGCGGGAAAAACCACGCTTACAGAGCGTGTGCTTTATTACACAGGGCGTTTGCACAAAATAGGAGAGGTGCATGACGGCGCCTCGGCAATGGACTGGATGGCCCAGGAAAAAGAAAGGGGCATAACAATAACATCGGCAGCCACAACGTGTTTCTGGAAAGACCACAGGATTAATATAATAGATA
>CAZHOD010000248.1:0-1935 GCA_964534075.1 uncultured Spirochaetia bacterium | reverse complement strand
CCGGCCACGTGGATTTTACCGTCGAAGTAGAAAGGTCGCTAAGGGTGCTGGACGGCGCGGTCGCTGTTTTTGACGCGGTTAACGGTGTTGAACCACAGTCAGAGACAGTATGGCGCCAGGCAAATAAGTATAAGGTGCCGAGAATAGTTTTCCTTAACAAAATGGACAGAGTAGGCGCGGATTTCTGGATGTCTGTAAATTCCATAGAAGAAAAACTCGCGGCCAACCCGGTCCCGCTGCAGATTCCCATAGGGGCCGAGGACAAACTGGAAGGGATAGTCGACCTTGTGGAAATGAAAGAGGTTGTATGGCTGGAAGAGACACTTGGCGCGAAATACGAGGTCAGGGACATAAGAGAAGGCCTCAGGGAAGAAGCCGAAAAAAACAGGGAGAAACTTTTAGAGGCAATAGCGGATTTTGACGAAAAACTTATGGAGGACTTCCTCGAGGGCAAGGAAATAGAAAAAGAGGCGGTGCACCAGGCGATAAGAAAAGGCGCTTTGGAGTTTAAGATAGTACCGGTTTTGTGCGGGTCGGCGTTTAAAAATAAGGGCGTTCAGCCTGTGCTTAACGCGGTAATAAAGTACCTGCCCGCTCCGACAGACGTGCCGCCTGTTACGGGTTATGACCCCAAAGCGGTCGAACAGGGCGAGGAACCGTCCGCGAATATTGAAAGGAAAGCGGATGACAACGCGCCGTTTTCCGCCATAGCGTTTAAAATAATGTCGGACCCTTTTGTGGGAAGGCTTACTTATTTCAGGATTTATTCCGGCACTGTACAGGCCGGTTCTTATATTTATAACGTGACAAAGGATTCCAAGGAGAGGCTGGGGCGTATTCTGAGGATGCACGCAAACCACCGGGAAGAGGTAAAGGAAGCTTTTGCCGGAGATATAGTGGCGGGTATAGGGCTGAAAAATTCTTCTACCGGCGATACGCTTTGCGCCGAGGGCTCGCCCGTGCTGTTGGAAAAGATGGTGTTCCCGGAACCGGTTATATTTGTCGCGGTAGAGCCAAAGACAAAGGCCGATCAGGAAAAAATGGGGCTGGCGCTGACAAAACTTGCCGAGGAGGACCCGACATTCAAGGTGAAATCGGATGAGGAGACCGGACAGACAATAATATCCGGAATGGGAGAACTTCATTTGGAAATTATCGTCGACAGGTTAAAGAGGGAGTTTAAGGTCGAGGCGAATGTAGGAAAACCCGAGGTTTCCTACAGGGAAACAATGGGGAAACCGGTAATAAAAACAGAGGGAAAATACATAAGGCAGACCGGCGGCCGGGGGCAGTACGGCCATGTTGTTATAGACGTTGAGCCGAAAAAGCGGGGAGAAGGTTATGAGTTTGTAAACAAAATAACCGGCGGTGTAATACCAAGAGAATATATACCTTCTGTGGACAAAGGCATAAAGGAGGCAATGGATAACGGCGTAATATCCGGTTACCCTGTCAATGACATAAAAGTTACTTTATACGACGGCTCTTACCATGATGTGGATTCTTCCGAAATGGCTTTTAAAATAGCGGGTTCCATGGCTTTTAAAGAGGCTTTCAAAAAAGGGGACCCGGTAATACTCGAGCCCATAATGGAGGTCGAAGTCGTAACACCCGAGGATTTTATGGGTGATATAATCGGCAACCTTAATTCCAGGAGGGGCAGGATAGAGACAATGTCAAAACGGGGGAAAGCGCAGATAATAGACGCGTACGTGCCGCTTTCCGGCATGTTCGGGTACGCGACGGATTTAAGGTCAATGAGCCAGGGAAGGGCAACGTATACAATGCAGTTCTCGAAATACGACCCCGTCCCGAACAATATAAAAGAGACTATAATGGAAAGGTTCGCGGGAAAGAAATAAAATATCAGGAGGAGTTATAATGAGTAAAGAAAAATTTGAAAGGTCAAAACCGCACGTAAACGTAGGGACAATC
>CAZHOD010000247.1:0-3592 GCA_964534075.1 uncultured Spirochaetia bacterium | reverse complement strand
CGCCGCCGGTCAATACTGTTTTTTTTGAGCACCCTGTCAAGGTATTTTCCCGACCTCCCTATGAACGGCTGCCCTGTTTTTGCCTCGTTTTTACCCGGATTCTGGCCTATAAGCATTGCCTTTGCGTCTGCCGGGCCCTCTCCCGGAACGGCTTTGCCATTGCCTTTCCACAGCCGGCATTTCCTGCATCTTTTTATCTCAACGGAAATTTTTCTTATACCCATTACCCGCTCGCTCCCTGTTTCTGCCCTGCCCGGTATAAATATTACGGATAAACAGCGTAATCTATCCTGTTTTTACCGGAATCCGTAATGATTCTTATTCCCCGCTCCGCTTGAGCACTGTCCGGTAATGGTAACCGTATATAGCAAGAGTTATAGCTTCGGGCAAAAGACGCGGTTTCCTGAAAAACGTCCATAGAAACATTTTCCAGAAATAAATTTTCCCTCTTCCTTTTATTCCCAGTTTCCACAGCGCCTTTACAAGGGCTTTTGTTTTTACCCCGAACTCAATTTTTGTGTTTTTCGCTGCTTTTTTATATTCTTTCAGAAAAACCATTATCCTTTCATAATAATTCTTCGGGGTAAAAATGGTTTCAACAACCCTTTTATACCCTTTAATAAGGTCATTTTCATTCATCTTCGGCGCGAAATTCAGGGAAAGATCCATATTGTTCCCTGACGCCTTTTCCCTCAGCCGCCCCTCTTTTTTCAGGCGTTTATAAAGCCTTGTCTCCGGCAGCGCGCTTAACATGCCCACCATGGCTGTTACTATTCCGGTGTTCTGAATAAATTTAATCATCCGGTCGAACGTCCCCGGATTGTCCGTATCGAACCCCAGTATAAAACCTCCCTGTACCTGCATTCCGTTTCTCTGGATAACCCTGACTTTTTCCGCCATATTCCTGTTTGTATTCTGAACCTTCCCGCACGCTTTTAAAGTTTCCTCGTCAGGGGTTTCTATTCCCACAAAAACCGAGTCAAAATTCGCGCGCTTCATAAGCCCCATCAATTCGGCATCATCGGCAAGGTCGATGGACGCCTCTGTATAAAGAGTGAACGGCCATTTTTTTTCTTCCATCCAGGCGCCAGTTTTTTCAAGTATCTTTTTTATCTTTCCCTTGTTGCCTATAAAATTATCATCCACCACAAACACGCTTCCTCGCCATCCTGCTTTATATATTGCGTCAAGCTCTTCAATAACTTTATCGGGGGTTTTTACCCGCGGTACCCTTCCGTTCATTATGATAATATCGCAAAACTCGCAGTTAAAAGGGCACCCCCTTGATATCTGCATTGACAATGAAGCGTAATTTTCTTTTTTAATGAGTTTCCAGTCCGGAACAGGCGTTTTCGCGATGTCCGGCCGTTCTTCTGCCGTGTAAATTTTTTTGGGAACGCCCTTTTTAACATCTTTCGCGAACATGGATATTATGGCTTCACCCTCCCCCAGGACAAATGAATCAACGCTATCGAACTCAGTGTGGCCCGTAGTAAAAAGCGGCCCGCCTGCCGCCACGAACTTATCGAATGTTTTGGCCCGCTTTATGACTTCTTTCGCGGATTTTTTCTGCACAATCATACCGCTTATATAAACATGGTCCGCCCATTTTATTTCTTCATCCGTTAATTTTTCCACATTCATATCAATAAGCTTTTTCTCCCATTTTTCCGGCAGGAGGGGCGCCACTGTCAAAAGCCCCAGGGGCGGCACAGTAGCCTTTTTGTTTACGAACGGAAGCGCGTATTTAAAACTCCAGAAAGTCGGCGGATACTCCGGATATACCATTAATATTCTCATTTTTTCACTGCCTTTCCTTAATTATTCAGATCAAACGGATAAGCACTCTTTGTTGGCGGGGTGGGTATCGCGGGGTGAACATAAAACCAATGATTCTATCCGTTGCCTGTATTTATAATCATACTAAATTTTTTCCCGATAGCAAATTAATTACGGCCCTTTGGGATTTTTTTGTGATGGACGGAACGGTTAAAAACTTTAGTATCTGCCGCCGCTGCTTTTTTTCTCGCGTGGCGGCCTTGCTTCGTCTACCCTTATTTTTCTGCCCTGTAAATCTGTCTCATTAAGCGCTTCTTTGGCTTTTACCGCTTCTTCCGGTGTTCCCATTGTTACGAACCCAAAACCTTTTCTCTCGAGCACTAACGCTTCTTTTACTTCGCCGTGTTCGGAAAAGGCTTTCTTTAAATCATCTTCGGTTGTATCGTAATTAAGGTTTCCCACATAGAGTTTGCTTCCCTGCATGTTGATTCCTCCTTTCTCCTCTTTTTCCAACAACGCTCTCAGGAAAAAATCAACATGCCTTCACGGATGTTCCCGATGATGTCATCATTAAGATCAAGAGTCTGGTTTTAACTGCCCTGCCGGTTAAACCGTCCGTCTCATCACACTTAAAGTATATATTAAAAAGAACAAAATTACCAGTTTTATTTTGTATTCATTTTGTTGATTTAGTTTTTGTATATATAACTATAAGGGGCCCGGGGCTTAAAAGGTATGATTATTTTCGGCTATTTACTGACAGATATTCACGCGGTTATATGAATAACCCGGACGGATTTTTGATTTTTATATACGCGGTTTTTCGCGAAGGCCGTAAAGATTAATTTTATTTGAGTCAAAAAATAATATGATAACAGCCGGTATAAACATTAATAAATCCCTGATAACCGTCCTCCACCCAATTTCCTCTTCGGGAAAAAGAAAATCGAAACATCCGCATGATATCTCGACCCCCCTCCCCTGGCCAAATCTATCACTATAGCGGCGAGAAACATAACAAGAAGCCCGTTAATTATAAGCGCGTTGCTTTGCGGTTTAACATCCAGTATAAGCAGCGCTCCGGCTATAAACTCGATCCACGGCACTATTGCGGCGAAAGCGGGCACAAACATATCGGGCAGGAGCGCGTAGGAATAAACATCCCGCGCGAACCCGTGCGGGTCTATTATCTTGCCTGCGCCGGCTATTATAAAAATAAAACCTATGATTACTTTACAGGCCGTGAGTGTGTATTTGCGCGATAAAAATCTTTTTATTTTTTTCATCGCCGCTTTCCTCCGCCTTTATATAAAGGCAGCCCGGCCTTTTCCCAGTGAGGCAGAGCCCTTTTAAAAACAAATATTTTTTTTATGCCCGCGGCGTATAATTTTTTTGATACTTTTTCGGCTTTCTTTCCTTGCCCGTGGCAGTAAACAACAACCGGATCCCTTGACAAATAGGAAATAAAGCGGGGGGATTTTTTGTCGGCCTGTCCGGCGGGTATGGATATCGCCCTTTGTATATGTGTTTTTTTATAATTTTCGAATGTATCCGCGTCCACAAACCTTCCTAACCTGTTTTCATACAAAAACCCGGCGCTGTCCGGCGATATCTCTTTTATTTTTTCCGCGGACTCCGCCTCTTCAAAAAGGTGTTTATATTTTTCCGGAGGTTCGTATTCTTCCGTCGGCATGCCGGCTTTTACCCATTCGGGCCAGCCGCCAAAAAAAATAGCGTGTTTTCTGTATCCCATATCAAACAATTTATGGGTAACCCTGTCCGAAAGGCGGCATCCCGAGCCGTGGCAGTACGT
>CAZHOD010000246.1:0-3598 GCA_964534075.1 uncultured Spirochaetia bacterium | reverse complement strand
AAAAAAACTCGACCAACTCGGCGTGGATTATATAGAAGGCGGGTGGCCTGTAAAAGGTGTAAACGCCAAGGATTTCGAGTTTTTTAAAAGGGCGGGAAAACTGAAATTTAAGAAGGCGAAACTGGCCGCTTTTGGCTCGACCAGGCGGGCAAAAACGCCCCGAAAAACGACCCGGGCCTGAACTCCCTGCTGGAGGCGGGTACAAAAGTTATTACAATATTCGGAAAGTCGTGGGCCCTTCACGCGGAAAAAGTGATAAAAGTTTCCCTCGAGGAAAACCTGAGGATGATAAAAGAGTCGGTTGCGTACCTGAAGGACAGGAAAAAAGAGGTGATATTTGACGCCGAACATTTCTTTGACGGTTACAGGGATAACCCGGAATACGCTCTGGCAACCCTTAAAGCGGCTGAAGAGGCGGGCGCTGACTGTATATGCCTTTGTGATACCAACGGCGGCACCCTTCCTGATGGTATGTACAGCGTAACAAAAGAAACAAAAAGAGAAATCAGCGCCCCCCTGGGAATACACACCCATAATGACAGCGAACTTGCCGCTGCCAACAGCCTGATAGCGGTGAAAAACGGTTTCAACCATGTGCAGGGGACGCTTAATGGTTTCGGCGAGAGGACGGGAAACGCGAACCTCGTTTCCATAATAGCCTCGCTGTCCCTTAAAATGGGCCGTGTTACAGTACCGAAAAGGTCGCTGAAAAAACTTACCGAGGCCTCACATTATGTTTACGAGATAGCGAACGTACCGCCCGACGAAAAACAGCCTTTCACGGGCAAGGACGCTTTTACCCATAAAGGCGGGGTGCACGCCAACGCGGTCATGAAGTTTCCGGCCGCGTATGAGCACATAGAGCCCGCGCTTGTCGGGAACGAAAGGACAATACCGGTGACGGACCAGGCCGGCGTGTCCAGCCTCAAGTTCAAGGCGAAAGAACTGGGGTTTAACCTTTATAAGGACGAAAAAAGGGCCAGGGATTTTATAGTAAAGATAAAAAAAATGGAGCAGGAAGGTTATGAGTTCGAAGGGGCGGACGCTTCTCTGGTGCTTTTTTTAAAAAAACAAATGGAGGGGTTCACCCCTTTCTTTGACCTTAAGGGATTAAGGGTTATAGACGAGGAAAGGGAAGGCGAGCTTTTTTCCGAGGCCACGATAAAAATAAGGGTTAAAAACAGGTTGGAGCATACCGCGGCAGAGGGCAACGGGCCGGTCAACGCGCTTGATACGGCGCTGCGGAAGGCGCTTATCAAATTTTACCCGGGAATAAAGGATATGCACCTCGTGGATTTCAAGGTCAGAGTCATAGAGGGGTCGCAGGGTACCGCTTCAAAGGTAAGAGTGCTTATAGAAAGCTCGGACAAAAAAAACGCCTGGAACACAGTGGGAGTGTCCGAAAACATAATAGAAGCAAGCTGGAAGGCGCTTACGGACAGCGTCGAATATAAACTGCTTAAGGACAGGGGGAAGGCCGGCAAGGCGGGAAGATAAGGAGATGGCTTTCCTGTTTTAAGAAAGGAAAGGCGTGAAACTCAGATTAAAACGGAGCAAAGGATGAATAACAGGGGAATAGGCATATTTGATTCCGGCCTGGGAGGCCTTACAGTAGTAAAAGAAATAATGAAAATCCTTCCGCAGGAGAGGATTATCTATCTCGGGGATACGGCAAGGTACCCTTACGGCACGAAAACAAAAGAGACAATAATCAGGTTTTCCTCGGAAAACACGGAATTTTTACTCGATAAAAAAGTAAAAATAATAGTGGTGGCGTGCAATACCGCTTCGGCGGCAGCCCTTGCCAGCCTCAAAAAAAATTACGATACGGATATTACAGGCGTGGTGGAGGCGGGAGCGGCAGCCGCTGTTAAAAACACAAAAAATAATAAAATAGGGGTAATAGGCACGCGGGCCACGATAAACAGCGGCGCTTATAAAAAAGCAATAAAAAAAATCGATAAAAACGCGGATGTCACATTAAACGCCGCGCCCCTTCTGGCACCCCTGGTGGAAGAGGGCTGGATAAATAAAAAGGAGACGGTTTCCATACTGGAGTATTACCTTGCGCCTTTTAAAAAGAAAAAAGTAGATACCCTTCTTTTGGGATGCACGCATTATCCTTTGTTAAAGCCGCTTATAAAAAAGCTGATGCCCCGCGCGGGTATAATAGATTCTGCCAGCGTTACGGCCCGCAGGGTAAGGGGCATACTCGACAGGAAAAAAATGAGGGCGAAAAAGGAAAACAGGAAAAGGTCCGCTTTTTACGTGACCGATACGCCGGAGACCTTTAACAAGGTGGGCAGGATGTTCCTTAAAAAGAACATGGTACCCGCGAGGAAGGTGTCGCTTTGACCGGGGGCGGGGCGCCAAAAGGAACGGGAGGCCGAAAAAATGCATGAACTTATGGTGCGGGATACATTTGCCGCGGCCCACAATCTCAGGGATTACAAGGGAAAATGCGAACACCTGCACGGGCATAACTACACGGTAGAGGCGTGTTTTTTGTCGGAAAAACCGGGAAAAAACGGGCTAGTACTGGATTTTTCCGAACTAAAAAAGGCGTTGTCCGGTGTACTCGAGGCCCTTGACCATAAATATTTAAATGATGATGTCGGATTTTTCCGCGAAAACAACCCCTCGGCCGAGAACATTGCTTTTTATATATACAGCGCCCTTAAAAAGAAAATAAGGGGCGTTAAAACCGGCAGGGTGAGCGTCTGGGAATCCGACGACGCCAGGGCAACATATTACGAGTAATCGCGGGATGTTTGTGAGGTATTAAAACACGGAGGTGCTTTAAATGAGGGACAGTTCCAGAAAGGCTGAATGCCTGAGGGAAATAAAGATAACCAGAGAATACACAAAATACGCCGAGGGATCGGTGCTTATTGAGGCAGGCAATACAAAGGTGCTGTGCAACGCGAGTATATCCAATGACGTGCCCTTTTTTGTGAAGGGAAAAGGAGGGTGGGTAACAGCCGAATATTCAATGCTGCCCAGGTCCACGCATGTTAGGTCAGTAAGGGAATCGTCAAAAGGTAAAATAGGCGGAAGGAGCCATGAAATACAGCGGCTTATAGGCAGGTCGCTGCGCAGCGCCGTTGATTTAAGCGGGCTGGGCGAAAAAACAATTATAATAGACGCTGATGTTATTCAGGCGGACGGAGGCACGAGGACGGTCGCTATTACGGGTTCTTTTGTGTCGATGTACGACGCGGTAAAAAAATTAATTGCGGCCGGCGAAATTAAACAAAATCCGGTAAAGGATTTCGTAGCCGCGGTTTCGGCGGGAATTGTACAGGATGTAGAGATGCTCGATCTGGATTACGAAGAGGACTCGATGGCCCAGGTCGATATGAACGTGGTAATGGACGGCAGGGGGAGGTTTATAGAGGTACAGTCCACAGCGGAGAAAAAATCATTTACAGACGATAATCTCTCCTCGCTTTTGTCGATGGCGAGAAAAGGGATTGCCGAATTAATATCCGCGCAAAAAAAAGCGCTCGGGAAGGAATGAGATGAAGGATATAATCATAGCCTCAAATAACCGGGATAAAATAAAAGAGATAAGGTACATGCTTAATATACGTGATGT
>CAZHOD010000245.1:0-3599 GCA_964534075.1 uncultured Spirochaetia bacterium | reverse complement strand
AAATGACAAAAAGCCCGTGAAAAAGGAAACGGAAGAAGCCGGAGAAGGGAAGTTTTTCATAAAAGACCTCGAGGTCAATTCCGACAGTATGGTTTATAACAAGAAAACATCCATGGCGGTTTTTAAGGGTAATGTCAAGCTTGAGTCCGCCGGCGTGATAATACACTCGGATATATTGAAATCAAAAAACTACAGGGACAGCGCGGACGCGCGCGGCGATGTCTTAGCTTATTATAAAGAATACGACATTAAGATAAAGTGCCGCAGGCTTGTATACGGAGATAAAATGTCCTCTGTTAAAGCGTATGATGATGTCGTGGCAAAAAAGTTTTTGCGGGGAGGCAACACGCTTACGATGAAGGCGGATATAGCGGTTTTTGAGATCGCGGACGGGATAATAACGGCGAGAAAAGTGGAAAAAAGAGTCGAGGTAAAACTTAAAGACATGGTGGCTTTTTCCGACAGGGTGATTTATAATGAAAAAAAAGAAGAGCTTACAATGGTAGGCAAACCGGTAGTCCGGAAACAGGAAAGCCTGTTTTTTTCCGAAAAAATAGTAGTAGACGTCAACAGTGAAGAAATGAATCTGAGGCATAATATATGGTCCCGGCTGTATTACTCGGATTTTGAGAAAGCAAAAAAGGAGGCGGAAATTGAGGAGGATAAAGACCGAGCACCTCGTGAAGTCATACAGCAAAAAACGCGTGGTAAATGATGTCAATATAGAAGTTAAGGAAGGCGAAATAGTTGGGCTCCTCGGGCCCAACGGCGCGGGCAAAACAACTACTTTTTATATAATACTGGGTATAATCGCGCCTGATATGGGTGATATTATCCTGGAAAACGGCAGGGAAAAAGAATCCATTAAGGGTATCCCCATGTACAAACGCGCCCTTATGGGTATAAGCTATCTTTCGCAGGAGCCTTCAATATTCCGGCGCCTTACCGTCGAGGAAAACATAAAGGCGGTTCTGGAGTTTATGCCCGGTGAACAGGCGGAAAAAGAAAGAAAAAAGGATTTTTTACTGGAAGAACTGAAAATTCAGCACCTTGCAAAGCAAAAGGCATATACACTTTCCGGCGGCGAAAGAAGGCGGGTTGAAATAGCCCGATCTCTGGTTCTTTCCCCGAGGTTCATACTTCTTGATGAGCCTTTTTCAGGCATAGACCCTATAGCTGTTTTTGATATACAGAATATAATAAAAAGCCTTAAAAAGAAAAAAATAGGCATTCTCATAACAGACCACAATGTCAGGGAAACTTTATCCATAACAGACAGGGCATATATACTTTACGAAGGAAAAATTCTTCTTTCCGGCAGCGCCCGGAAACTTATAAAGGATAAAAAAGCCAGGGAAATTTACCTGGGAGAAAAATTCACCCTATGATACGGATATTAACCATTGCCCTGTGCGCCATGATTCCGGCCGTTTCGGCGGCCCGGCCCGGTGTGCCCTATTATGACGGGAAAGTTGAGGATTCCATAAAATACTACAAGAAAAAAATAGAGAAAAATGGTTATAACAGGGCGTATTATTTCAACCTTGCCTCTATTTACAAGGAATTCGGGAAAAATAAAAAGGCATTCGACCTTTACAGGGAGGTTTTAAAACACAATAACAGGGAAGCCAGGGCGCATTTCGAGCTCGCCAAGATGTATTATTTTCTGGGCGCTTATACTTACGCGGAAGAAGAAATAAAGCACCTTGCCAGGCGGAACATAGTAAATTGGGAGGTGTATTACTGGTGGGGCTGTTCTCTGCTTGAGAGGGGTATATACGGAGAGGCAGTAGAAAAATTCAAAAAAGCGTCCGGCCTTGACGGCAGGAAGGTTCTGATATATGTAAAGCTCGCGGAGCTGTATGAAAAGCAGGGGGAAACGGCAAAGGCTATACTGAATTATAAAAAGGCGCTGAAAAAGGACCGGACATTTACGGAGCTTCATAAAAAAATCGCTTATCTTTACGAAAGGGAAAAGGATTTTGAAAACGCCTTTGTTTACTGGAAAAAGGTCGGGGAAATCGACACAAAAGACATGAAAGCAAGGGAAAAAGTGCGGAAGTATACGAAAGTTTTTCCGCGCATCAGGGAAAAGGTAAAGGAGTATAAGGCGGGGAAGAAGGAAAAACGCGAAATTTACGCCCCTCCGGACAGAAAAAAAATAAAGGGCGCGGAAAAAATCAAAACCATAAGAGTGGGAGTGCTTGAAAAGTCAAGGGCGGTTTATTTTAAATCCGGTTCGGATTTTAAAGTGCTGGATTACAATAAAAAACTCCTGCTCAAAGGAAAAAAAACAGGCAGTATTACATAAAAACGGATAATAGCGGGGGCAGAGGGGTAATAGGAACTGAGGGCAAAAGCAAAAAATTTAAAAAAAACATTTTTATCAACAAACACAAAAAAGACGCCACAACCGCTGTTTATGACGTTCAGTACGGCGCGGGGTTTTACTGGTCCGGCAAAAAGGACACTACTTACAGGGGAGATTTTGAGATTTTATTGAGAAAAAAAAGGCTTACCGTAGTCAACATTATTAACGCCGAGGAATACCTTTATGGAGTTATTCCCTCGGAGATGCCGGCTTACTGGCCGCTTGAGGCGCTTAAAGCGCAGGCAGTGGCTGCCCGGACATATACTTTTAAGCATTTGGGAAGGCACAGAAAAGAAGGGTTTGACCTGTGCGCGCAGCAGCATTGCGCGGTTTATAAGGGCATAGGGGGGGAGCATGAGAAAACAACCGCGGCTGTAAACGCCACAAAAGGTGAGGTGCTTTACTGCGGGAGTAAAATGCTGGATGCATTTTTTTCGCACTGCTGCGGAGGGCACACGCAGGATGTCGCGGAGGTTTGGGGATTGGGGAAAAATAGCTGCCTGAAAGGCGTGTACGACGCCGGTAAAAAAAAGATGAGTTTTCCTTTGAGGCCCTTCGCTCTGGAAGAGTGGGTGAGGACAATACCTGACGCTTACTGCAGGGCAGGTGGAACTAACGAGGTGAGTTTTAGGTGGATAAGATACCTTACCGCGGATGACCTGGAGTATTTCGTGAACAGGCGCTATAAAATAGGCAGGATAAAGGAGCTTGAGCCCGTAAAAAGGGCAAAGGGCGGGGCGCTTGTGAAAATATATGTAAGGGGTGACGTCGGCGCGCGGACCGTAAGGTTCGACGCCATGAGGAATATACTGGGAAAAATCAGGTCCAATGTGTTAAAATGGGAATACGCAAAGGACAGCGACGGTTATATAAAAAGTATATATATATACGGGGCGGGCTGGGGCCACGCTGTTGGTATGTGCCAGCGCGGCGCCAGGGGGATGGCGGAAAAAGATAAAAATTACAGAAAAATACTCAGGCATTATTTTCCGGGGTCGCGCATAAAGGTGAAATATTAGTTTTCCAAAAAAAAGGCCCGGGGCCGGCCGAATAGGAGGGAGCTATAATGCCCGGTGATTTTAAGGCATACCCTGTTACAGTGAAACCCATATTTAAGGATCAGATATGGGGAGGAAAGAAACTGAAAAATTATATCAGCCTTCCTGCCCGGACAAAAATAGGCGAAGCATGGTTTCTGGCGGACCAGGAGGGCAACCATTCTATAATT
>CAZHOD010000244.1:0-3602 GCA_964534075.1 uncultured Spirochaetia bacterium | reverse complement strand
TCCCAAGTATTTTAAGCTTTGCCAAGTGTATACGATGTCTATCCTTATTCCCACACTTCCCCAATATTTCTATTGAAAAATTTTGTTAATCGGGCATAATGGTAGGAGTTTGCGCTTTTAAAGGAGCCGGTTTATGAAAAAATTTCTTAAAGTATTCATAATAATAGCGATTATATTTGCCCTGCTTTTTATAGCCGCGGCTGCCTCGGTCCCGCTCTGGTTCCCTGTAAATAAGGTAAAAACCATAATAACCGAAAAACTGAGCGAACAAACAGGCAGGAAAGTAAAAATAGAGGGAATGGAATTCAACCTTTTTACCGGGTTCGAGCTTAATAATGTAACCATTTCCGAATCCCCGAAATACAAAACAAAAAAACCTTTTATAAAAACCGATAAAATCATCCTGAAATACAACCTTTTCGCGCTTATAAAACGAACACTTCTTATAAACGATTTTCAGCTAATATCTCCCTATGGGTATATTATAAAGGAAGAAACCGGGCATTTTAATTTTTCCGACATTCTCGAAAACATTTCAAAAGGAAAAACCAAAAAAGCCGTAACAAAAGAAAAACGTAAACCGCAAAAAGAAAAAAAACAGGGAAAATCTTCCCTGATAAACCTTATTGTAACCGGGGTATCCATAAAAGACGGTAATTTCACCTATCTTGACCGCTCAAAAGCCCCTTTTATGAAAGTGGGTATAAGAAATTTAAATTTTAAGCTCGATGACCTTGTATTAAGCGGGCTTAAACCGGTATTGCTGAGCCTTAAATGCACTACATTTTACAATGATTATAATATTCCCGTCAGCCTGAAATCCGGTGTAAAAACGGATTTAAAGAACCAAAAGGTTATGATAAACATGGAATCCTTTGAAATAGGCGGCATTAAATCCACGGGCAAAATCAAAATAACCGAATTTCAGAACATCAGGGGAAATATCGTATCTGTATCCAACACAAAAAAAATGCTCGAGGTGCTTCCGCCTGATTTGAGCGAAAAAATAAAAAATATGGATGTTTCCATAGATATCAAAAACAACCTTAAATTCTCCCTGATAAACAACAAACTGGATTTTACAAGCAACCTGAAAATGAGCAGCGGCAGCCTTTCATATAAGGGGAAAAAGGTTGTCGATGGGCTTTCCGCGGGTTTCGATATTACGGAAAATTATAATCTTACCGGTAACATCGATTTTACGCTTGCGGGTTCGAAGGTCAATATAAAGGCAAAGGGCGAAAATATTAACGAGCCGTTCGAAAGCGTGGTAACCGTGGGTGTTACGTCCCCGAAATTCGCTGTTCAGTACCTTCTGGCAATGTTCCCGAAAAAGGACAAAAAAAAGAAAAAGGACATGACGGAAAAAGAACTTAAACTTCTGAAAAAGAAAAAAAAGGCCGCCGCTGCAAAAACAAAAAAGGCCATACGCTCCATAAAGGGAAAAAAGCTTCCGGGGTTTTACCTGAATCTCGACGCCGGCTCCATAGTTTATAAGGACATTGAAACAGGCAGGGCAGTATCGAATATACGCTTTGTGGAAAACAAACTCTACGCGGAAACATCCATAAACGCCTATAAGGGGTCGGTGAACAACAACTTTGTTGTAAATGTGGAAAAAGAGTCATATTCCACATACCTTAAGATAAAAAATATCAAAGTAAACAACCTTATAGAGGACGCCGCAACAATCATTCCCAAAGATGAAAAAAAGAAGGATAAAAAGACCCTTCTCGACGATATCAAAAACAAGGTTTACGGGAAATTTTTCATGGAATCCGGGTTTTCAGGAAATACTTTTGACGATGTGGGCCGCACCATAAAGGGAGACGGCAGTTTTTATATGAAAAACGGCAGGATAACCCCGATCGATATGGGCAGGAAGCTCTCGCGAAAATTCGGCGCGGAGTTTTTAGGAAAAGAAATACCTTTTAATACCATGGACGGGGAATTTACCATGTCAGGCGGCAGAATAAACATAAAAAAACTCAGAATAGAGCACAAAGACGGTGACATGAAAATAAGGGCAAAAGGTTATGTTTCTCTGGACAAAAAGCTTGATATGAAGGTTGAGACGGATATAAGCCCTTCAGAGGCAAAAAGTTTTGAGCGCTATTTAAACAAAACATTCGGAATAAAGGACGCGCGTTACGCCTTTGACAAAAACGGCTGGATGCCCTTTGATTTCAGGGTATACAACACAATTAAAAATAAACAATATGACTTATCACAGCCCAGGATGACGGAAAACATAAAAAGGAACCTGGCAAAAAAGGCGGAAACAGAGGTGAAAAAGGCAATCGAAGAGAAAGGAAAGGAGTTTTTGGAAAACCTGTTTAAAAAATGAAAAAATCTTATCTTATTTATTTTTTGATACTTATAATCATAACAGGCTGCGCGCACCAAAAACACGCGGGCATCATACATAAACCTGTTAAAAACTACGATATTGCCATAACCGGAGATATAATGGCGGCCAGGAGGCTGGCGCCCGTGGTAAAGGAAAAAGGGTGCGGTTATGTTTTTGAAAAGGTAAAAAATCAGTTTTTATCCTGCCCATTTGTCTTTGGCAACCTCGAAACCACGCTTATTAACGAAATGAACCTGCCGGAAATAAAAAAGAACGGCGATAAATCATACCATTTTTACAGCGGCCCGTGTATTGCCCGCGCCCTTAAAAACGCGGGATTTACCATGGTGTCGCTGGGAAACAACCATTCCATAGACTACGGGCAAAAAGGCGTTGCTTTGACACTCGAAGCCCTGTACAGGAGCGGAGTGGATTACTGCGGCCTGAGAAAAGGGGATTTGAGCAGGCCGAACGATCCCTTTATAAAAACCGTAAATAACACAAAAGTGGGGGTTCTTTGTTATTCCAATGTATCGCATAAAAAATTTGAAGCCGGGCCTGAAAAATTCGGCACCATTCCCGGCATAAAATCCGTTGTAATGTGGGATATAAAAGAGGCGCGAAAAAAAGCGGATGTTGTCATTGTTTATATGCACTGGGGAAAAGAAGGGGAGGGGGTCAAAAAAAGCCAGTATAAACTGGCGAGGGCCATGATAGACAAAGGCGCGGACCTTGTCGTTGGGTCGCACACTCATGTTTTTCAGGATGTGGAAATTTATAAAGGAAAATATATTTTTTACGGGCTGGGGAATTTTGTATTTGACATGCGCGGGGAAGAATACAAAAAAAGCGCAGTGCTTAAGGTAAAGCTCGATAATAAAAAGATTAAAAAAGTAAAAATCGTTCCTGTTTACCTCGAAAATTACAGGCCTGTTGTAATGAGGGACAGGGAGAAAATATTCGAATTTTTATCCGGGATAAAACTCATCAACGCGAAACTTAAGGATATATACCGGGAATAAACTGTAAACCGCAAGCGTACAACTTAAAATTTAAAGGTTAAAGTTAAAACAAGGCAAAGCGCGAATGAAAATAGGTAACGCCTCAGTTATGGTGGCGCATTTCGGTCTTTGTAGGCGCAACCTTTCAGGTTGCGGTAGTTAAAGGCACGCAGCCATCAACCTTCGCTAAAGCTTTCCCCTACGCCTTTCAGGCTTCATCCTTCGCTCTTCGAGCTACGGCTGACAAGCCG
>CAZHOD010000243.1:0-3609 GCA_964534075.1 uncultured Spirochaetia bacterium | reverse complement strand
TAGGCGCAACCTTTCAGGTTGCGGTAGTTAAAGGCACGCAGCCATCAACCTGCGCCATCAACCTTCGCTAAAGCTTCCACCTCCGCCTTTCAGGCTCCGGCTGACATGAAAGGCTGCGGTTACAAATACGTTTTTGTCTTTGTAGGGACAACCCTGTGTGGTTGTCCGGGTTTTATGTTTTTGTTTTCGGGCGGCCACACAGGGCCGCCCCTACAATTACTTCGACATAAAAGGCTGCGGTTACAAAAGCCATAATACCCCTCCCGTAACGGAGGTATTACCTGATTTTTGCCTTTGGCGTTGACAATTGCGCTGACACGGTATTGACTTTTTTACCCATCAGTAATATAATCAGTACACTGAAAAATAAATAAAGTTCAGTATTACGGGCCGTTTTTACGGGATAGTTATACCTTTTTCAAAAGCGGCATTATATTTTTTTGAGAGGATGAGGAAAAAATGGCAAAGGAAAAAGTCGGCATAGGCCTTATTGGTTTCGGCACCATAGGTACAGGTGTTGTGAGGCTTTTTAAGGATTCCGCGGCCCTCATAAACAGGAAAGCGGGAATAAAGGTAGAGCTGAAAAAAATATGCGATATAGATGTGGAGCGCGACCGGGGAATCGAAATAGACAAGGCGCTTCTTACAAATGACGCCGATGATGTGCTCAATGACCCGGAGATTGACATAGTAATAGAACTGATAGGCGGATATAAGCACGCTCTGGATTTTGTAATGCGCGGCATGGAAAACGGCAAATCAATAGTCACGGCAAACAAAGCAATGATATCCAGGTACTGGGAAAGTTTGGAGGAAGCCGCGTCCAAAAACGACGTCGACATAATGGCCGAGGCGTCGGTCGCCGGCGGGATACCTGTCCTGCGGAGCATAGACAAGGGGCTCGCCGTAAACAGGATAGACAGGATGATGGCCATTCTGAACGGCACGGCGAATTATATACTGACCAGGATGTCAAAAGCGAATATAAGCTTTGATGAGGCGCTTAAGGAGGCCCAGCAAAAAGGTTTTGCCGAGGCGGATCCCACGCTCGACATCGAAGGGTTTGACTCGATGCATAAAATTGTCATACTATCCACAATGGCCTTTCACAGGAGGGTGAGGGAGGAAGAGGTTTATGTAGAGGGCATAAGCAATGTGGAGTACATGGACATACAATTCGCGAGGCAGTTCGGTTATGTGATGAAACTCCTCGCCATAGCGGAGAAAAACAACGGGGAACTTAACGTCAGGGTGCACCCCACTTTTCTGGGCAGCGGGCATCTTCTGACTTCGGTTGATTATGAGTATAACGCGGTCGCGGTACGCGGCGACGCTGTGGGTGATACGCTTTTTTACGGCAAGGGCGCGGGCGAGATGCCGACAGCTTCGGCGGTTATGTCGGATGTGATTTTCCTGGCGAGAAACATAGTGTCCGGAAAGGAAAAAAATCCTTATTCGTCCAAAAGGAAGGAAGAGCTTAAAATAAAGGAAATAGGTGAAATACAGAGTAAGTATTACATGAGGTTCAATGTAGCGGACAAAGCCGGAGTACTGGCCGAGATATCAGGCGCGCTCGGTAAGCACAATATAAGCATAGAGTCAATGATACAAAAGGGCAGGAACGCGAAAGAAAGCGTGCCCATAGTTATTATGTGCTATGAGTCCATGGAATCCGATGTAAAAAATGCACTGGAAGAAATAGACAAACTCGATATAGTCAGGAAAAAGACGGTTGTTTACAGGGTTATAGACTAATATATAAGCTGAAAGCTTAAAGCTTAAAATTGAAAGTTAAAGCAGAAAACAGAGCAAAACAAGCTGAAAGTTTAAAATTGAAAACTGAAAACTGAAAAGGTAAGGTTATGAAAAGGAAAAATTATCAGGGTGTAATAGACAGGTACAGAAAATACCTGCCGGTATCGAAAAAAACCCCGGTGGTTACGCTGCTCGAGGGAAATACCCCGCTTTTGCGGTTCAGCCGGCTGGAGAAACTGCTTAATACAAAAGTAGAACTTTATGGAAAATACGAGGGCCTTAACCCGACGGGTTCTTTTAAGGACCGCGGAATGACAATGGCTATTTCAAAAGCCCTCGAAAAAAAGGCAAAGGCCGTAATGTGCGCCTCGACAGGCAATACTTCGGCCTCGGCTTCGGCTTACGCGAAAAAAGCCGGGCTGAAAAGTTATGTGGTTATACCCAACGGTTATATAGCCATGGGAAAACTTTCCCAGGCGCTCATACACGGCGCCGAGGTTATGGCCATAGAGGGCAATTTTGACGACGCGCTTAAAATAGTTCTTGAAATATGCGAAACAGGAAAAGTTGAGCTGGTTAATTCGGTCAACCCCTACAGGATAGAGGGCCAGAAAACAGCTGCGTTCGAGATAATAGATTCGCTGGGCAGGGCCCCGGATTTTCATTTTATCCCGGTGGGGAACGCGGGCAATATAACCGCCTACTGGAAGGGTTACAGGGAGTATAAAAAAGCGGGGAAATCACGGCGGCTGCCGAGGATGATGGGTTTTCAGGCCGCGCGCTCAGCGCCTATTGTAAAGGGAAGGCCGGTTAAAAAACCCGATACAATAGCCACGGCAATAAGGATAGGTAACCCCGCGAGCTGGAAGCAGGCAGAAGCAGCAAGGGACGAGTCCGGCGGCATGATAGAGAGTGTCACGGACGCGGAGATAATAAGGGCGTACAAACTTCTCGCGGAAATGGAAGGTGTATTTGTAGAGCCGGCGTCGGCCGCGTCAGTGGCGGGGCTTTTGAAGTACGGAGGGAAGTTTTTGCCAAAAAGGAAAAAGCCGGTTGTTGTATGCACCCTGACCGGGCACGGGCTGAAGGACCCGGACAGGGCCGTAAAAAGCGTGAAATTCAGCCCAAAGGTGGTAAAACCGGAATTAAATGCTATAATGAAGTTAATAAAATAAAACCGGGAGGTAAATAATGAAAAAGTTTATTATGCTTACGGCCTTCGCGGCCGTAATGGTTTCCGGGTTATACGCCAAGAACGCGTACGATTATTATAATAAAGGCTATGATAATTATCTCACGCATCATTACAAAGACGCGATAGAGAATTTCAAAAAGGCGATTAAAGAAAAACCCGATTTTGTAAAATCCTACTGCAAGGCCGGGCTCGCCTATGTCGCCATAAATTACGTGGACCACGCGATTTTTATGTATAAAAAATCAATACACATAAAGCCCGATTATGTCGAGGCTTATTACAACATGGGCGTGGCCCTCGAGCTCAAATACCCGGACAACCCGGATAAGGCGGCTGAGTTTTATGAAAAAGCCATTGATAAGGCGGTAATAGAGGAAGAAACCGGTATCAGGCATGTAAAGGATAAATTTTCCTATGTCCGCTCATCCATTAACCTGGCAGAGATTTACAGGGCACAGGAAAAATATGACGACGCGATACTTCTTTTGAGGGACGCGATGCTTTACGAGCCTGACAACGCCGAACTTTACAACGGCGCGGGCCTGACGTATTTGGAGTCCGGGCTGACGGATTTTGCCGTAAAGTTTTTTATGAAAGCGCTGGACGCAAGGCAGAGGTACCCCGAGGCTTCCACAAACCTCGCGGTCGCCTATATGAAA
>CAZHOD010000242.1:0-3668 GCA_964534075.1 uncultured Spirochaetia bacterium | reverse complement strand
GCCCCCAGGCGCCGCCTGAAATCCCGTCTTCGGGATTTCCGCTTTTCGGGCCGTACCCGGCAAAATGCATTTTCATGGTTGTGCCCACATATATCCCTTTTATAACCTTAAGTATCCAGTCCAGGTTTTCGCTGTAGGAAAGAAAAAATGTTTTTTCGTCCATAAGCTCATCACCCGATATTATCATTCCGAATCCCGCGCCCCTTATGCCGTTAAAAGGATAAATAAACCCAAAATAATTATACGGCACCATCCATTTTTGTTTTGTATACATAAAAGTAACGTCAGCGTACTCTGCCGTGGCTATACCCGCGGGATTGTAAAAAACCGCGCCGGCGTCATCGGCTACAGCCACGTAGGCGCCTCCCATGCCCGCTGTCCTGGCCAGCCCTATATCCACAAACGCGGCCGGTATGCCGTTATCCACGGCTAGCAAACCGCTGTTCGCGAAAATCACCATTAATAAAATTATGACTAAACGCTTCATATATTCCTCCTTGTTGTTCTTATTTAATCAATACTATACTGTGAACAGAACTCTCTGTCCCTTCGGTATCCTCGACCTTTATATGCGCGAAATACCTGCCGTTGCGCGCCCAGTTGCCGTTTTTATCCTTCCCGTCCCATACATCCGTGTTCATTTTCGTCGTGCTCCTGAGCTCTCCTTCTATTACCGTATCGACGTGTTTGCCCGCCACGTTGAATATTTTTATTGTTGTCTTTATCATTGTTCCCGCGAGCGACTCAAGGCTGTAAGTTATTGTCACGCCGCCATTGTAAGGAGAAAACGGGTTGGGCGAAAAATCCGCGTACGGTATGCCCAGTTCGCTCATCTCGGTTATGGCCGCGTATTCGCCAAGTATATTTATACTGCCGCAGGACACACGGGTTGAATCGGCGCTTCCGCCCATCGAATCCCAGGATAGCGAGGTTGTGTTCCATTTTCCGGCCTTTATCTTATCCGTATCATAGGTGCCGGTATAAGGTATTTTCATTTCCGCGTAGCTGTCAAAACTCAAATCACCGGAAAGCCCGTATGTCAGATCATAAATACTGCTTATTACTTTTTTACCTGAGGCGCTGCTCCTCGCGCTCGTGACCGCCTTTCTTTTCAGCGTGAACTTATTATCCGCGTTGGAGGCGGAAGCCGAACCCGAAGGCATCATCAGCGAGAAACCTCCGTAATCTCTTACTGTTTTATCGACAGGCGGGTAGGAAGGGGTAAAATACTGGTAAACCGGTACTGTTACGCTCCCTTCAACTCCCAGGGCCGCGGCTATAACGCTCACCTCTCCTATGTAATCCGCGGTCGGCGTAAGCACGCCCGAAGATGTAATGCTGCCCCCATCCGGCGGGTTTATGGACCATGTGAATTCCGTCTGAACCGTTTTGTCCTCCTCATCAAAGAATGTAGCTTTAAAAGGATACGGCCAGGCCCCTCCGATTTCACCCGTAACATTGGTATTATATATATCTTCGTACATATCAATACCCGAAGCCGGGTCTATTTCTACTATTATCGTGCCTCCCGAAGGCTGCGAGAGCGCGAAAGAGGCGTTTTCCGTTCCGGATGCCGCCAGGGAAATATAATGCTGCCCCGGGGATATGGAATAACCGTTTATGGACGCGGTTACTATGTAATCTCCCGGCGAAAGTGATATACTGTAACCGCCGCTCGCGCCTGTCACCGCGCTGTCCACAAGCGTACCCGGGTCTGACTGCGCGTAAACCTCTATATCAACCCCGCTTACTCCGGCAGTCCCTTCTTTTGCCGTGCCCGTAATATTTCCCGTGGAAATCGACGCTGTCATGGCGTAACTCTCTGTTACGGTAGTACCGTTCACAAGCGGCGAACTTGTGGAGCTGTTTATGGTATCATAACCTGTTTTTGAAAGCTGTATATCGTAATTTCCTTCATGCAGCGCGGTAAATGTAACCCCCCCGTAAGAATCAGTAACACCGTAGCGGGAATAACCGGTCGTTGTCGCCTCATTGCCGTCGACATTTACGGCTACGCCGGAGAGGTCATTTGAGGTGGCGTTGTCACTGACATAAATATACAGGTCAGCGTCGTCCTCTGTGCCTGTCGCGGCCATGACAAAATCGACGCCGCTTTCCACCTGCCCGCCGGCGGTACCGAAATTAACCGTCTGTTCGCCGTCCGAACTGTAACCGCTTTTCACCGCGTTCACGTAAAATGTACCCGTACCCACGCTAAGGGTATATTCGCCAAAGGCGCCGGTGTAAGTTTCGATTGCGGCCCCTCCGCCCGATGGTTCGGCGCTTACAAACACGTTTTCCATGGAGCCTCCACCGTCGGAATCAACAACAGTACCTTTAATTTCATTTGCCTCGGGTGTCATTGTAAAATTCCTTGTTTTTGACTCCCCTCCTGACAGGGAAACGCTCGAGGATGGCGGGGAAACAAATCCGGACTTAGTCACATTTATTATCCAGTCCCCGTCGGGAAGCTGCGTCGAGTAATTGCCGGTAGAGCCCGTTGTCTCTGAAAAAGAATTGGAAGGGTTCCCGTTTTCCTCCACGGTCACCAGCGCGCCGTTGATTCCCTGCGCGGAGTCATTCGTAACCTGCCCGCTTAAAGTATTCATATTCTTATTAAGAACTATGGGCGCGCCTATAACATACTCGTATTCATCAAGCGGTACGGTTTCCGTTGTATTCGCCGTACTGTATCCGCTTTTTGATACTTCTATGTCCCATGTGCCGTTAACCTGGCCCGCGCCGAATACAAAGAACCCGTCCGAAGCCGAAGAAGCGGAGGCTGTAAAAGTGTTACCCTGAAAACCCGCGTTTATATTTGCCCCGGATATGGAATTGCCGGAACCGTCCACCACCTGCCCGGTTATTGTATAGGCGCTTCTTACAAGCTCCCATGACTCGGACTGGCCTTCGGCCGAAAGGGTAAAAGAAAATACCGCGGTGTCAAACCCTTCCTTTTTTACAGTAGCCTCGTATTGCCCTGCCTCCATGTAATAATAAAGCATGCCCTCATTATCCGCGATAAACGGAAACGCGTTCACGTTCGCGCCGTATGTTGTCTTTATATAAAAAACTGCCCCGGGAATATTAAACGCGCCGAGGCCGGCGACGTTCTCATACACATTGATTTCAAAATTAAAATCATCCGTATTTTCGTAATAAAATTCCCACGCTTCGGATTTCGCGCCTTTTCCGGCGGAATCTATTGCGGTGACATGCCATTCATAATCATTGGAATTAAGTTTTATATCCGCGGGTATTGTAACGCTTGTGCCCGCTGTCTCCGCTGTCCATAAGGGCACAAGCTGGGCCCCTTCAATATTAATAACATCGTCTTCCTTTCTTTTGAGCATAACTTTATAGGAACTCGCGCCTGCTGCCTCCTCCCAGCTCAAAACCACTTCCGCCGGGTCTGTCATGGACGCGCCGTTTGCCGGGGACAAAAGCACCGGGGCCGAACATGACGCGGCCGGGTTAACCGTAAACTTTCTGTATGACGGAATTGTTTCCGACATCATGGCGGGCGTGCCGCTGAAGTTTTTCATAACTGCCCATGAATACTGCTGGCCCTGCACAAGGGGCGGCGGCTCTATCGCGTCATAATAGCCGGAAGGGTCGGCTGTCCCGTAGGTTATGGATGTCCCGTCTGTTATTGCCGCCCATAATAT
>CAZHOD010000241.1:0-3671 GCA_964534075.1 uncultured Spirochaetia bacterium | reverse complement strand
CGGAGGTCGGGCAGAACTTGATGTGGGCGGCCCAGTTTTATAAACTGAGCGGCCCGCGGAAGTTTCTCTCTTCCGGCGGACTGGGAACAATGGGTTACGGTTTTCCCGCGGCCATAGGAGCGCAGGCCGCTTTCCCGGATAATATGGTTATAGACATAGCAGGTGACGGTTCCATACAGATGAACATTCAGGAGCTTGCGATGGCCGTTAAGTATAATTTTCCCGTAAAGATAGCCATACTCAACAACGGCTGGCTGGGCATGGTGCGCCAGTGGCAGGAACTTTTCTTTGATAAAAGGTACTCGCAGACAGACGTTGCCGGGAGTGTGGATTTCAAGAAACTTGCCGAGGCCTACGGGGCAAAAGGTATCGCTATAACAAAAAAAGATGAAGTGGAAAACGCGATAAAAGAGGCATTTGAATACAAGGGGCCGGTTATTATGGATTTCCGCGTGGCAAGGGAAGAAAACGTCTGGCCCATGGTGCCGGCAGGCGCCCCTCTCGGGAAAATGATAGAGGGGGGGCTGGCTTAAACAAAGGGACAAATAGACAAGATATAAGATATAAGCGGGAAACAAAGAGACAAGATATAAGAGAAGAAAAAGCAAAGAGCAAAAAGCAAAAAAAAAGTAGTTATTTATATCTTATATCTTGTGGATTTGTAAATTTATTCCGGAAAAGGAGTTTGCTATGAGTATACAGAGAAAAACAATAAGCGTTACAGTGGAGAATCAGCCCGGCGTGCTGGCGCGCGTGGCAGGGCTTTTTTCCGGAAGAAACTATAACATAGAGTCTTTGGCCGTGGGTGAGACAGAGACACATGACACTTCCAGGATGACAATAGTAGCCTCCGGAGACGAGCTTGTCCTTGGGCAGATAATAAAACAGCTCAATAAACTCGTGGATACCATAAAGGTTGTTGATATGACGGGCAAAGATTTTGTGGAGAGGGAGATGGCCCTGATACGCGTGAAGATAGACGGCAGGTCCAAGGACGATATAATGCACATTGTAAATATTTTCAGGGCAAAGGTGATAGACGTTACAACAGAGTCTTTTTTGATCGAGGTTACGGGAACCGACGACAAGATAAATTCCTTTATAGAGCAGATGGAGGAGTTCGGTGTCAGCGAGATGGTAAGGACAGGGATAATAGCCCTGCCCAGGGGCAGAAAGAAAATAAGCAAAAGCAACGGGGCCCGTTAAAGAAAACGGCCCGGCAGCTTTACGGCGGAGCAGTTATTACCGGGGCAGCGCGCCGCGCTGTCCGGGAAAAATATTTTAAAGGAGGGCATTATGAAGGTTTATTATGAGAAAGACGCTAACAGGAATTTATTTAAGGGAAGAACAGTAGCGGTAATAGGTTACGGTTCCCAGGGCCACGCGCACGCGCAGAATCTGAGGGAGAGCGGTGTAAAGGTTGTTGTTGGAGAACTGCGGGGGACGGATAATCACAGGGCCGCGGTGAACGCCGGTTTCAAGGTTGTTTCAGCCGGAGACGCGGCAAAGGAAGCTGACTTTATTATCATGCTTGTCCCGGACCAGCTGCAGTCAAAAATTTACGATAGCGACATAAAACAGCACATGGGTAAGGGCAAGGCTCTTGCGTTCGCGCACGGATTCAATATACATTTCGGCCAGATAATGCCCCCTCCTTCGGTTGATATAGTTATGATAGCGCCCAAGGGGCCCGGCCACCTTGTCAGGAGGCAGTACGAAGAAGGCAAGGGAGTGCCCTCGCTTATCGCGGTACAGCAGGACGCTTCAGGCAGGGCAAAGGACCTGGCGCTCGCTTATGCCGACGGCATAGGAGGAACAAGAGGCGGTGTAATAGAAACATCCTTCAGGGAAGAGACAGAAACCGACCTTTTCGGAGAGCAGGCGGTTTTATGCGGCGGACTTACGTCGATAATCAAAACAGGTTTTGAGACGCTTGTAGAGGCGGGTTATTCGCCGGAGATGGCTTATTTTGAGTGCCTCCATGAGATGAAACTTATTACCGACCTTGTTTTTGAAGGCGGTATAGCGTGGATGAGGTATTCTATTTCGGACACGGCAAAATACGGCGACATAACAAGAGGGCCCAGGCTCGTTACGCCGGAAACAAAAAAGGAAATGAAAAAAATACTCGGCGAAATACAGGACGGAAGTTTCGCCAGGGAATGGATACTGGAAAACAAGGCGAATAAACCCGTATTCAACGCCCTGTTAAAGAAAGATTCTCAGCACGAGATAGAAGTAGTAGGAGCCAGGCTCAGGAAAATGATGCCCTGGATAACAGGCGCGAAGAAAGCGGCGGCGCCCGTAAAAAAGAAAAGCAAAGCAGCGCCCAAAAAAGCAAAAAAGAAAAAAGCAAAGAAAAAGAAAAAAAGAAAATAATTTACAGGGGCGGCCCTGTACCTGCCCGTTATTCTGTCCGCTGTAGTCCCGGCGGAGGCGGAAGCCGGGAAGGCGCGGGAGAAAGAGTAAAAGAGGAAGAGAAGCGGTTCCTGTAGTTGTTTGGAATTAATTAAAGAAAGGTGGCGATAAATTTGGCTAAAAAAGACAGGGTTATGATTTTTGATACCACGCTGCGTGACGGGGAACAGGTCCCCGGCGCGTCATTGACGCGGTCAGAAAAACTTGAAATAGCGAAACAGCTGGAGCGGCTCGATGTCGATATAATCGAGGCGGGCTTTCCCGTGTCTTCTCCGGGTGACCTCGAATCCGTCAGGGAAATAGGAAAAGCCCTGAAAAAGCCGGTTATTGCCGGGCTCGCCAGGGCCGTGAAAAAAGACGTAGAAGCGTGCAAAGAGGCTTTAAAGGCCGCTAAAAAGCCGAGGATACACACGTTTATCGGAACCTCGGATATACACGTAAAATATATAACAAACACAACAAGGCAGGAGGTTTTGAAGCGTGCGGTAGACGCTGTTAAATTATCCAGGCGTTACTGCCCTGATGTCGAGTTTTCGGCAATGGACGCGGCGCGCACGGATTTTGATTTTCTCTGCAAAATAACAGAAGAAACAATCAAAGCCGGGGCATCGACCATAGACATACCTGATTCAGTCGGGTACGCCGTGCCCGAGGAGTTCGGAGGCCTGATAAAACGGCTTATGAATTCGGTGCCGAATATAAACAAGGCGGTCATAGCCGTGCACTGCCATAATGACCTGGGAATGGCCACGGCAAATTCCCTGGCCGCGGTCCTGAACGGCGCGCGGCAGATAGAGTGCACAATTAACGGCCTCGGCGAAAGGGCCGGAAACGCTTCCCTTGAGGAGGTTGTTATGGCCCTTAAGGTAAGGAAAAAGATATATAAAGTTGACACGAATATAGACACGAAGGAGATTTATAAATCTTCAAGGATGGTGACAAGGCTTACGGGCATGGAGGTCCAGCCAAATAAAGCTGTTGTCGGTTCCAATGCTTTTGCCCACGCTTCGGGCATACACCAGGACGCTATATTGAAAAAGGAATCTACCTTCGGGATAATGACGCCGCGCTCCATAGGAATACCGAAACATGAGCTTGTGCTTACGGCGCGTTCGGGAAAACACGCGTTAAAACACCGGCTCGAGTACCTCGGGTTCAGCGTCAAGGAAAAGGAAATGCCGGATATATACGGAAAGTTTCTCGAGGTAGCGGATAAAAAGAAAGAGGTGTTCGACGAGGACCTTATGGCGATT
>CAZHOD010000240.1:1519-3724 GCA_964534075.1 uncultured Spirochaetia bacterium | reverse complement strand
GCTGGTCGCGGTCCCCTCGAGGACCAGGGTGCCCCAGTATGAAATGCTGAAAAAAGAACTGGACGAGACCTTAAGCCGTATAAACGGTAAATACGGAACTGTGGGATGGACCCCGATACTTTATTTTTACAGGGCGTTCCCGTTTGAGAGCCTGGCGGCTCTTTACCGCGTCGCGGACGCGGCGCTTATAACTCCTCTGCGCGACGGCATGAACCTTGTAGCCAAGGAATATGTAGCGTCCAAAACTTCGGGAAAAGGGGCGCTTATCCTGAGCGAAAAAGCGGGTTCATCGAGCGAACTCGGCGAGGCAATAACTGTCAACCCGTTTAATAAATTCGAAATCGCGGATTCTATAAAAACGGCGCTTGAGATGGAGCCCGCGGAGCAGGCCGAAAGAAACGCTGTTATGCAAAAAAGGCTCAAAAGGTACGATGTGGAAAGGTGGGCGGGTGATTTTATTAGCGCGCTGAACGGGGTGAAGAAAAAGCAGGAATCACTGCGGGTAAAAAGGATAGACAAAGCAACGGCGGCGCATATAATAAAGAAATATAAAAGCGCGAAAAAAAGGCTGATTGCCCTGGATTATGACGGGACATTGAGGTCGTTTGTGAAAAATCCCGAGCGGGCCGGCCCGGAACAGGAATCCCTCGGCATAATAAAAAAACTCCTTAAAGACACAAAAAACCGTGTGGTTATAGTGAGCGGACGAAAAAAGAATACCCTGCAAAAATGGTTCGGAAAGATAAAAAATATAAACCTCATAGCGGAACACGGGATATGGATAAAGGAAGCAGGCAGCAAGTGGCGGATGATAGAACCCTTAACAAGCGGCTGGAAAGAAGATATAAGGCACGTTCTGGAACTTTACGTGGACAGGACCCCGGGCAGTTTTATAGAGGAAAAGGATTTTTCGCTTGTGTGGCACTTCAGAAAAGCCGAGGCGCCGCTCGGCGAGCTCAGGGCGCGCGAGCTTAAGGACGCGATACTTAACCTTACGGCAAACCTGAACCTGGGCATACTGAGCGGGTCCGGGGTGGTGGAAATAAAATCAATGGGAGTAAATAAAGGAAGGGCAGTTTTACCCTTTATAAAAAGTGAAAACTGGGATATAATTATAACAGCCGGAGATGACTGGACAGACGAGGATACGTTTGAGGTTATGCCCCCCGGCGCTTACTCGATAAAAGTCGGGTTTGGTTATACGAAAGCAAGGTACAACGTTGAGTCTGTAACCGAAATGAGAAATTTGCTAAAAAAACTGACGAGGTGAAAAATGCACAAAGTAAATTCCATAGAAGACTACAGAAAAATAATAGGGGATGAGTCACTTCATAATATACATAAAAAGGCGCGCAAACTTTATAAAAAAAGGGTGCTGCACATCAACGCTACTTATATAGGCGGAGGAGTGGCCGAGATATTAAGCTCGCTTGTGCCGCTTATGAATGATGTCGGTGTCGACGCCGGCTGGAGGATAGTGCACGGCTCGCCCGATTTTTTCAGCGTGACAAAAAATTTTCATAACGGCCTGCAGGGCGAGGAAATAAAACTGGATGAGGCCACAAAGGAACTGTATACCGCCACCAACGCCAACTTTTCCCGTTATACCCACATACACCATGACTGTGTCATAATACATGACCCCCAGCCCCTTCCCCTGATAAAGTATTACAGAAAGGGGCAGCCGTGGGTATGGCGGTGTCATATCGACCTTTCCAGCCCGAACGAGGAGTTATGGGAATTTTTACAGGGGTATATACTGAAATACGACAAGGTAATACTTTCGCATGAAAAATACAGGCACAAGAGCCTGCCGGTGGATTATAAAATAACATGGCCCGCTATAGACCCTTTAACGCCAAAAAATACCATTATGAAAGAAGAAGAAACAAATGCCGTACTTAAGGAACACGGAATTCCGAGGGATAAACCCATAATTACTCAGATATCCAGGTTTGACAAATGGAAGGACCCGGAAGGGGTGCTCGAAGTTTATAAGCTTGTCAGGAAAGAATTTGACTGCCGGCTCGTGCTTTGCGGTAATATGGCGGCTGATGACCCCGAGGGGTGGCAGATTTTTGAGGAGATAAAAATAAAGGCAAAGGATATGATAGAAAAAGGCGATGTAATCCTGCTTACACGCGACAGCATGGCCCTTGTATCCGCTATTCAGCAGGTGGCGGCGGTGGTAATACAGAAATCATT
>CAZHOD010000240.1:0-1509 GCA_964534075.1 uncultured Spirochaetia bacterium | reverse complement strand
AAGAGAAGGTTTCGGCCTTACTGTAACAGAAGCAATGTGGAAAGGGACCCCGGTTATCGGGGCAAATACGGGCGGTATACCGCTCCAGATAAAAGACGGAAAGACCGGCTATCTTGTGGAGCCGGTTGACATAAAAGGATGCGCGCAGAAGGCACTCGGCATACTCAAGGATCCGGGCCACGCGCAAAAAATCGGCAAAGCAGGAAAAGAATTTGTAAGGAAAAATTTTCTTATTACAAGGCTGCTTACCGATTACCTGGACCTTATTTACGGCCTGTTAAAAGAGGAGGTCTGATTGGCAGGTTTTTGACGCGCGCTTAAAAAAAATAAAGGGGGAAAAGAAATGAAAAAGTTAATTATTTTTACTGCCGCGGTTTTTATGCTGGGAATTTTTGTATCCTGCGAGTCCACAAAGCAAAAGGTAGATATGAAAGAGGTGAAAAAGAGGATCGCCATGGCGCCGGAGGAGAAAGAAGAGGCGGGAAAAGCAGTTGAGGAAAAAGCAAGTGAAAAAGAAGAAGCCGCGGAAAAACCCGGGGTAATAAAGGAAGACAACGAGAAAATAGCCTGGGGAGAAAAAATCAAAGAGGAAAAAGAGGCGGCGGGCGCGAAAGAAAAGGAAGAAATGGCCGCAACCGAAGCGCCGCGGCGTAAAAGGGATTACGAGCAAACCGAAAAACAGCAGGGGAGAGAGGCTTTAGCGCAGGCAAAAGAGGAAGTAAAAGAGGCCGCGCCTGTTACAGCCGCGGATAAGGAACCCGAAGGCGGGAAAGGCTCCCGGATATGGTGGATTATGTTTTTGATACTGGCGGCTGTTATAGTTTGGATTATTATAAAATCAAAAAGAAAAGGCGGCGGCAAAGAACCCGGCGGTGGTTTTGTAAGGCCGCAGGGCCCTGACAAACAGCCTGTAACGCCTGTCGCGCCTCCGAGCGGGAAACCCGTAGGCGGGCCGGTTCCACCGCCTGCCCCGGAGGTTCCGGAACCCGAACCCGCGCCACCTGAAGAAAAACCCGAACCCGCGCCTCCCGAAGAAAAACCCGAACAAAAAGAGGAACCGCGTGAAGAAACCACGGGCAGTAATGAAAAACAGGAAAAATCAGAAGAAAATGTGCCTCCTGTCGCGCCTCCGGTATCAAGCGCCCCCATGGGCGGGGCCGTGCCTCCGCCTCCTAAAGAAACGGGCCAGCCTAAACCCGAGCCCCCGGTAAAGGAGCCTCCGTCAAAGGAACCGCCGGAAAAAGAGCCGCCAAAAGAAACACCTTCTGAAAAAGAACCGCCAAACCCGGAAGAACCGCCTGTTGAGGAGCCTCCCCGGCAGGAACCGGAAAGAAAGGAACCCCCCGGGGAAAAACCCGAAGATACGGACGAGGAAAAAAAAATTTAAATAATAAGCAGAAGGATATGCTCAGGGAATACAATGTCCCTGTTAAAGAAGGCCCGCGGCAGAGGGAAAAGGCAGGTATGCCTTCTCCAGGAGTTCCGGAAAGTGACGCGCGGGAAAAATTC
>CAZHOD010000239.1:0-3743 GCA_964534075.1 uncultured Spirochaetia bacterium | reverse complement strand
CTCCGGGCTTGAGCCCGCGGAAAAGGAACTGATAGTAAGGGTACTGGAAATTCCTTCGGTTATAAGCGGGGCCGCCGAAAGGCGCTCGCCATCGCTGCTGACAGGCGCGGTATATGACCTTGTGTCGGCCTTTCATTCGTTTTATAATAAACACAGGGTCGTGAGCGAAGACAGGGCGCTTTCAGTGAGGAGGCTGTTTTTGCTTAACGCTTTAAAAAAGGCGCTTTATGTTTCTTTCGGAATAATGGGGATTACCCCCCGGGAAAGAATGTAGGCGTGAATACACAGTGAAAAGGATAATTATCTATGAGTGAAAAAGAGATAACATATATAAACAGGGAAATTAAACTTATAAAAGACGAGATAAAAAAGCTTGAAAAGATGGGCGATGATTTCCAGGAACGCTATGACGAAATGCTGAAAAAGGAAGAGGCTTTTCTGGGGGAAATCAACGAGGAAATCGAAAGGGAAATAACCGTTATGGTCCTGGGCGCGGTAAAAAAGACCATTAACAAGGAAACGACCGGGCTTAAGATACTGAGGAGGCGGATAAGGAACCAGGTGCGCCACCAGGTCAGCAAGGAAATAGGCAAAGAAATAAACAAACTTGTGCCGGATATAAAAAAAATGATCAAGGATGAGGTCAAAAAAACGTCCGTCGATATTATGAACAAGCTAAAAAGGCAGACAGGCAAGAGCCTTGAAAAAGAGGTCAAGGAGCAGGTAAAAGAGACCACCCATATTTTAAGGGAACAGAAGGAAGACAGCGAAAAAAAAGCAATAGTGGACGAGCTCACGGGAGCCTTTAACAGGAGGTATTTTGAGACAAAGCTGGAAGAAGAGCTCAACCTGGCAAAAAGGTTCAGGAACAAACTCACGCTCATAATGTTTGATATAGACCATTTCAAGGTTATAAATGACGAATACGGGCACCAGACAGGGGATTCCGTATTACAGGAAGTGATAGAGGTCGTTAAACCGGTGCTTTCCAGCACTGATTTTCTTTGCAGGTACGGCGGAGAGGAGTTCGCGGTAATAATGCCCGAAACAGACATAGAAGATGCCATAGATACCGCAGAGAACCTCAGAAAGACGGTGGAGGGGCACGCGTTTTACGGCAGGGACAACCTGCTGGACGTAAGGATTAGCCTGGGGGTATCGGAGTACCCGTCGCACGCGTTAATAAAGCAGGGGCTGATAGAAAAGGCGGATACCGCGCTTTATTACGCCAAGCAAACGGGAAGAAACAACACAAAAATCGCGATGAAATAACGCCCGAAAAAGGGCCAAAGGACAGGAAATGCCGGAAAAAATTTTTAAATGCATTGTAAGCTATGACGGGTCGGATTTTTCCGGCTGGCAAAAACAAAAAAATGCCGTGACAATACAGGGCACAATAGAATACGCCCTTTATAAATATTTTGGTTTTCCCGTTAAGATTTACGGCGCGGGAAGGACCGACGCGGGCGTGCACGCTTTTGGGCAGGTTTTTAATTTTTCCGCGGAAACACGCCTTAACGGGAGCAACCTGCTCGCGATTATGAACGATATGCTCCCTCCGGATATAAAGGTTATCGATGTGTCAGAGGCAGGAACGAAATTCAGCGCAAGGCACGGGGTGAGAAAAAAATTTTACAGGTACGTGATTTATAACTCGCCCGTTTTTTACCCGTTTTATTCAGGTAAATGCTGGCACGTCGCGGAAAAAATAAACACAAAAAAACTTAAAGAATCATTTTCTTATTTCAGGGGGGAAAAGGATTATTTTTCTTTTTCTTCATCCGGCTCGGACCCCGGCAGCTACACGCGCGAAATAGAAAAAATCAAAATGTCAAAAATAGGCAGGTTTATAGCGATAGATTTTTTCGGGAAAGGGTTCCTTTATAATATGATACGTAAAACAGTTCATATAATGGCCTGTTACGCGCTTGACAGGATAACCGGAAAAGAAATAGAAGGAATTTTTGCGCGGCGCGACCGTTCTCTGATTAAGAGCATGGCGCCCGCGGCCGGACTTTACCTTGTGAAGATAATTTATGAAAAAAAACCGGGCGAAAGGAGCTGAAATGACGAAGGCTTTTTATATTATAGACTCGAACTCATATGCTTACAGGGCTTTTTACGCTATACCATCTCTTACAGCGGCGGACGGGAGCGAGGTTAACGCGGTTTTCGGGTTTTACAAAATGGTAGAGAGGATATTGAGTGAAAAAAAACCGGATTATATAGCCCTGGCATTCGATTCCCCAAAACCGACTTTCAGGCATGAAATGTACCCGGATTACAAGACAAAAAGGGAGGCGATGCCCGAATCATTGCAAAAACAGATGCGGATAATAAAGGATATCGCGGCGGCAGGCGGCATAACATGCCTGGAACAGGGAGGGTACGAAGCGGACGATATAATTGCCTCGGCCGCTTTGAGTTTTTCCCGCGGGAAAGACAGGCAGGTAACCATATTATCCGGGGATAAGGACATGATTCAGGTTATAAAACCCGGTATAAGAATGATGAAATTTTCGAAAAAGGGCGAGGTTATACTGACCCCGGAAACCGTGGAGGATGAATATGGTATAAAACCGGAAATGATAACGGATGTGCTGTCCCTTATGGGCGACGCTTCCGACAATATACCGGGTGTCCGAGGCATCGGGGAAAAGACGGCTTATAAACTCGTGAGAGAATACGGCGGTGTAAAAGGGGTGCTGGCCGACTCCGAAAGCATAAAGCCGGAAAGGGTAAAAAAGCTGATAAAGGGCGGTATCGATGATATAAAGATCAGCAAAAAACTGGCTGAGCTTAAAATAAACAGGAAGCTGCTTAATGAACTTGGTTTTAGCGAAAAAAAATGCCAATCTTCCGCGATAAACAGGGAAGAACTGGACAGGATGTTCATAAAATATAATTTTAAGTCCCTTGTTTTTTCCCGGGAAGCGGTCAAAAAATCCACCGCGAAAATGGGAAAGGCGAAGGCGCTTAATTCAGGAGGGGAGCTGCCGGAAGAGGTTTTAAGCTCGCCCGTATTTTCCGTATTTTTTGCCGGCGAAACAGCTCCGGAAATAATACTGGCAGGGGGAAAAAAAAATTATTATTATTTTCCGTACCCTGACGGGGAAATAGCGGATAAAATAAAAAGTAAAAAAATAATAACAAATTCCGCCAAAATACTTCTGGGCGCGGGAAAAAGCCCGGAAGGGAAGATAGATGATATTTCGCTTATGGCGTACCTTTTAGGCCCCGGTAAAAATTACGGTGACTTTACCCATGTTTTTACTGAATACATCGGTGAAAATTTTCTTTCTTTTACCGATGTAGCGGGAAAGGGCGCGAAAAAAATAATGTTTTCAATGTCTGATAGTGAAAAAATTGACAGGTTTGTTTCCGGAGCGCTTTATTTTTCGGAAAAACTGTCGGATGAACTTGGCTTCAAAGTAGAAAAAGAAGGGCTTGTTCCAATATACCGGGATATCGAGATTCCCCTCGCGGGAGTGCTCTCAAAGATGGAAAAAACCGGGATAAAGGTGGACATTGCCGGCCTGGAAAAATTCAGGGAAAAGGTTTCCGGGGAAATAAAAAAGACAGAGAAGAATATTTTCGCGGAAAGCGGCGGTGTGTTTAACATAAATTCTCCAAAGCAGCTTTCCGCCGTGCTTTTTGAAAAGCTGGGCCTTCCCACGAAGAGGAAGATAAAAACCGGTTATTCCACTGATGTTTCTGTTCTTGAAGAATTGGCAAAATCTCAC
>CAZHOD010000238.1:0-3768 GCA_964534075.1 uncultured Spirochaetia bacterium | reverse complement strand
GCAAGAAAGAGCCTGGGTTTCAGGACCATTTTCAACATACTCGGGCCGCTGATAAACCCGGCCATGCATACAAACCATCTTATGGGAGTTTTTGACATCGAGCTGGCGGAAAAAATTACCATGGTATTTAAGGGGCTGGGGATGAAACACACTCTGGTCGTTCACGGCGCGGGGGGCATAGACGAGGTATCCATACAGGGGGATACACTGGTCATGGAACTTAAGAACGGAGAAATAAAAGAATACAATATAAAGCCCGGGGATTTCGGAATAAAGGAATCTTCAGTAGAGATGATTAAAGGAGGGGCTCCGGAAAAAAACGCGGGTATAATAAAGGAAATTTTTGAAGGGAAACGCAAGGACGCTTTTTATGACGTAGTGCTTATTAATTCAGGAGCGGCCATATACACGGGGGATAAGGCCGAAAGCATAAAGGAAGGCGTGGAAAAGGCGAGGGAAATATTAGGTTCAGGGGCCGCGGCAGGCAAACTGGACGAGTTTTTGAAATGTTCCGGCTGAGAAAATAAACCGGGCAGGCGGGCCCGGTACAATCAAGGAGGGAGTAATGGCGGCAAGCATACTGAAAAAGATAGTAAAAAACAAAAAAGCCGAATTAAAGGTTAAAAAGGAGAAAATGCCGGTCAAGGAGCTGCTGAAGGAGATAATGAAGGCCCCGGCGAACCGGAATTTTCGGGATATTTTTGAGTACAGCAATTTCCTGGTTATCGGCGAGATAAAAAAGAAGGCGCCCTCCATGGGGAAGATAAGGAGCGCCGTAAATATTAAAAAAAAGGTTAAGGCATACGAATCCGCCGGGGTTAAAGCCGTTTCCATAGTTACCGATAAAAAGTTTTTTGACGGGAAACCTGAGTTTATAAGCGAGGCGAAAAAATACTGCGGCCTTCCCGTCCTCAGGAAGGATTTTATAATAGACGAGTACCAGATATATGAATCGCGCCACGCCCGGGCGGACGCCGTGCTCCTTATAGCGTCGCTGCTTGAAAAGCGCGAGCTTAACAGTTTTGTCAGGAAGGTCAGGTCTCTTAACATGACTCCTGTGGTCGAGGCCGCGACAAAAGAAGAGATAAAAAGGGCCGTATCGAGCGGTACGGATATTATCGGCATCAACACGCGGGATTTAAGGACTTTTAAGATAAAACCCGACAGGATGAAAAACCTTGTTAAATACGTGCCGAAAGATAAAATAGTAATTTGCGAATCCGGGGTAAAAAAGATCGAGGACCTGGAAAAGTTTATGATTTCTCCGGTAATAAAAGGGCTTCTTGTCGGGACGATGTTTATGAAATCGACGGACAGGCAGATAAAGGATTTTATGAGCGACGCTGTATACAGGTATGACATCGAGTGATTACCGGATACTTTTCGCGAGGGAGAAAAAATGAAGATTAAAATATGCGGTATAACAAACGCGGAGGACGCGGCCCTTGCGCGAGAGCTGGGCGCGGATATCATCGGTTTTATATTCGCGAAAAGCCCCAGGCATATAAGCGTTGAAAAAGCTTCGGCTGTCGCCGCGAAAGCGGGCAAGGGGCCGGAAATAGCGGGTGTTTTTGTGAACGAGAGCCCTTCGGTAATCAACAGGGCCGCGCGCAGGCTTAATCTGGATTATGTCCAGCTGTGCGGCGACGAACCCCCTTCCGAAATAAAAAAAATAAAAGGCGCCCGTATTATAAAAGCGCTCAGGGTAAATAACAAAAAGGGCCTCGAGGAAAAAATCAAAAAGTACGGAGGGGCCGCGGATATATTTTTGCTGGACACCTATAAAAAAGGGTTTTACGGCGGGACGGGCTCGCCTTTTGACTGGAATATAGTAAAGGGGATGAGAATAAAAAAGGATATTTTTATAGCCGGCGGTTTGACAGCCGAAAATGTAGGCGGCCTTTTGAGGGAAGCCGGGCCGGTGAACATAGACGCGTCTTCGGGCCTTGAAAAATACCCGGGCAAAAAAAGCGCTGTGAAAATGAGAAAATTTTTCAGGGCCGCGGGACGGGGCGGTTCTTTTCCCGATAAAAAAGGGTTTTTCGGCCGATACGGGGGAAGGTACGCCCCTGAAACACTCCGCGCGATACTCGAAAGCCTGGAAAAAAAATATTACGCAGCGCGGAGGGATAAAAAATTTAAAAAGGAATTTACTCAGTATCTGAAGGAATACGTGGGAAGGCCCACCCCGCTTTATTTCGCGGCTAACCTCTCGAAAAAATACGGAGCCAGGGTCTATTTAAAACGCGAGGATTTGTGCCATACCGGCGCCCATAAAATCAATAACACCATGGGGCAGGTTCTGCTTGCCAGAAGGCTCGATAAAAAAAGGATTATAGCAGAGACAGGAGCAGGCCAGCACGGAGTCGCGACCGCTACGGTCGCGGCTATGTTTAACATGCCCTGCGAGGTTTACATGGGAGAGGAGGACATGCGCCGCCAGGCCCTTAATGTTTTCAGGATGGAAATGCTCGGCGCCGCGGTGATACCGGTAAAATCCGGGACAAGGACACTAAAAGACGCCATGAGCGAGGCGGTAAGGGACTGGCTTAAAAATGTAGACGATACTTTTTATATAATAGGGTCCGTGGCGGGTTTTCATCCCTACCCGGTAATGGTAAGGGATTTCCAGTCAGTAATAGGAAGGGAGGCCAAAAAACAGGTTTTTGCCGCGGAGGGCCGGCTTCCCGATTACCTGATAGCGTGCGTCGGAGGCGGCTCAAACGCCATGGGTATATTTTATCCGTTTTTAAAAAATGAAAACGTTAAACTCGTGGGAGTGGAGGCCGCGGGCCGCGGCCTTGCCTCAGGCAAACACGCCGCGACCCTGGTAAAGGGGCGGCCCGGGGTTTTGCACGGTTCAAAGACATATGTGCTTCAGGACAGGAATGGCCAGATACAGGGGACGCACTCGATTTCCGCGGGCCTCGATTACCCGGGCGTGGGGCCGGAGCACAGTTTTTTGAAGGATTCCGGCCGCGCTGAATACGGGTCGGCGACAGACAAAGAGGCAATGTCCGCTTTTAAACTGCTTTCGGAAAAAGAGGGGATAATGCCGGCGCTCGAGCCCGCTCACGCGCTGGCGTACCTTGATAAAATGAAATTCAGAAAAAAAGATATAGTAATAGTGAACCTTTCCGGCCGCGGGGACAAGGATATAGATACGGCTGTAAATTATTTTAATCAGCGGAGGAAGTAGTGAAGGTAAAAACGAAGGGAAAACCGGACGAAAAGGGAGTGAACAGGCTCGACGCCCTGAAAAATAAAAAAGGGAAAAAACTCGTGGTATACCTTATGGCGGGCGACCCGGATTTAAGCGCGACTGAAAAGCTTGTATATACGCTGGATAAGGCCGGCGTATCTGTCGTAGAATTGGGTGTGCCTTTTTCAGACCCCGTTGCCGACGGCCCGACCATACAGAAAGCGGGAGAGAGGGCCCTCGCGGGCGGAGTTAATTTAAATTCAGTTATAAAACTTGTAAAAAGAATCAGGGAAAATTCGGATATACCCATAGTGTTTATGCTTTATTTTAACCTTATATTCAATTACGGGTATGGAAAATTTATAAGCGAGGCAAAAGCGGCCGGGGTAGACGGGGTTATAATACCCGACCTTCCCTTTGACTGTGAGGAGGGTTTTTACAGGGAGGCTGTTAAAAATAATTTTTATGTTATTTACCTGGCCTCGCCTACCAACAGGGGTGAAAGTATAGCCTATACATCAACAGATCGCATTGCAATATGCAGTACAAACGACATATTGCATTGT
>CAZHOD010000237.1:0-3808 GCA_964534075.1 uncultured Spirochaetia bacterium | reverse complement strand
TTTTTTTGGAGGTGTTTATGAGTAATATCGCGGTAATGACAACAGGCGGAGACGCGCCGGGGATGAACGCGGCCATAAGGGCGGCAACCAGGACAGCTATATCTTCGGGTTTTTCCGTATACGGTATCGAGGATGGGTACAGAGGGCTTCTTGACGGCAAATTCCGGGCCATGACATCGAGGTCGGTCAGCGGCATTATCAATAAGGGAGGGACAATTCTTCAGACCCTGAGGTGCCCCGAATTCAAGAAAAAAAATAACAGGGAAAAAGCGTACAAAAATATGTCCGCGCGCCGGATAGGCGGCATTCTGGTAATCGGCGGCGACGGCTCGCGCAGGGGCGCGCATCTTATTACGAGGGAAACCGGTATTCCCTCGGTTTTTATACCCGCGTCCATAGACAACGATGTTTCCGGGACGGAACGCACCATAGGTTTCGATACGGCGGTTAATACAGGGCTTACTGCTGTGGACAGGATAAGGGATACAGCGGAGTCGCACGAGAGGATTTTTATTGTGGAGGTGATGGGAAGGGAGCATGGTTTCCTTGCCCTGGAAATAGGGGTCACAGGAGGCGCGGAGGTGGTTCTCCTGCCTGAGTTCAAAAAAGACGTGAACGCCTTAAAAGTCAGCAGGTTCCTTAAACAGGGAATAAAAAAGGGAAAAAACAGCAGTATAATAGTAATGGCAGAAGGCGCGGGTAACTGCGCCGGTTTCGCGGAAAAATTAAGCGGAAAGATGAGGCTTGAAGTAAGGTACTCGGTGCTTGGTTACATACAAAGGGGAGGAAGCCCTACAGCTGAATCCAGAAAACTCGGCCTTTTATTCGGCTATCGGGCGGTAAAAGAGATCAGGCGCATGAAAAAAGGGCAGTCGTGTATGGTCGGGATAAAAGGCGGCAGCATAGCTGTTACAGATATGGCGAAAGTAATAGGGAAAGAAAGAAAAATTAACAGGCAGCTTTATGAAATGAGCGGTAAATTCGCTGTTTAAAAATATTTTAGGAGGCGTTTATTGGTAAAAATAACGTTTTATGGCGCGGCCAGGGAAGTGACAGGGTCTATGCATCTTTTGGAAAAAGACGGGTTCAAAATGCTTTTGGACTGCGGCATGAGGCAGGGAAAACGAAAGGAGAGTTTTGAAAAAAACCGCAATTTTATGTTTGATCCCGCGGGGATAGATTCTGTTTTACTCACGCACGCGCATATTGACCACAGCGGAAACGTTCCGAGCCTGGTGAAAAAAGGTTATGAAGGGCCGGTTTACGCGACCTACGCTACCGGGGATTTATGCGGGTTTATGCTTCCGGATTCGGCTTATGTACAGAAAAAGGACCTTGAGTACGTAAATAAAAAAAGGGCAAAGCAGGGAAAAACTCTTTTTGAGCCCCTTTACACCCTTGAGGACGCGGAAAAAAGTATGGAAAAATTTTCGCCTGTTAACCTGGGGGAATATTTTTCGCTTAACAGTGGAATTAAGGCTTATCTTATAAACGCGGGCCATATACTCGGCTCGTCCATGGCTATAATAAAAATCAATGAGGGAGAAAAAGAAATTAAAATAGGTTATACAGGCGATCTGGGCAGGAAAAACCTTCCCATACTCAGGGACCCGGACAGCATGTATAATATAGACTGCCTTATCTGTGAGAGCACTTACGGCGGCAGGGATCATAATCCGGTCGATACCGCGTCTGACAGGATAGCGGAGGTCATAACCGGAACATTTAATACAGGGGGGAAGGTAGTTATACCGGTATTTGCCGTGGAAAGGGCGCAGGAGATACTTTATGTGCTTAATAAACTTTTTATAGCGGGAAAAATACCCGCTATGCCCGTTTTTGTGGACAGCCCGCTGGCAATTAATGTTACAGGGCTTTTTAAAAAGCATAGTGAATGTTTTGACAGTGAGATGATGGATTTTATAGAAAACAACAGTAATCCTTTTTATTCCGAACTGGTAAATCACACAAAAACAGTAGAGGAATCCAAGGCGATAAACGATTACAAAAAACCCTGTATAATACTGTCGGCAACGGGTATGTGTGAAGCGGGCAGGATATTGCATCATCTCAAAAATAATATAGTCAATCCGAATTCCGCGGTACTTATAGTGGGTTATCAGGCTCGTAATACACTGGGAAGGCGGCTGGTGGAAGGAGAAAAAGAGGTTAAAATATTCGGTGAAAAATACGGTGTGAAAGCGGCCGTGGAGGTAGTGAATGAGTTCAGCGGCCACGCGGGGAGCGCCGAACTTACGGCTTTTATTAAAAAGGCGGCGGAAGGGGGGCGGCTTAAAAAGGTTTTTCTCGTGCACGGCGAGGAAAAACAGCAGGACATTTTTATGGAGCGGTTGAAAAAAGAAGGTATAACGGATGTTTATAATCCAAAAGAAGGAGAAACAGTAAAACTTAAAGGTTAAAGATGAAAATTAAAAATCAAAGAGCAAAGAGAAAAAATACAGAGTAAAAATCAAAAACATAAACAAAAACAGCAACAAACGGCAAATAATTGTTTTATCCGGAATATAAAAATTGTTTTTAATGGAAACGGCCCTTCGACAGGCCCGGGGCAGGGAATGGAAAACGGAAATTGTTTTTAATATTATTTCAACCGGTGGGACAATGATAAAATTTAACAGGGTTTTTAAAATTTACGAGGAAAATATAAAAGCGCTGGATGACGTCAGTTTCAGCGTCAAAGACGGTGAGTTTCTTTTTATAACCGGGCCGTCCGGCGCGGGTAAATCCACGGTGCTGCGGCTTCTTTACAGGGAAGAGGTGCCGGACATGGGCACAATAATGGTAAATGACAAGGATATATCCCATATAGGCGCTGGGAAAGTACCTCTTTACAGGAGGGAAATAGGTTTTGTTTTTCAGGATTTTAAGCTGCTTTTTGACAGGTCGGTTTATGAAAATATCGCGCTACCTCTTATAATAACAAAGGCGAACAGGGAATATATAGCGAAAGCCGTGCCGGAAATGATAAAGAGGATGGGCCTTTTGGGAAGGGAACATTTGACGCCATGGCATATATCCGGCGGTGAGAAACAGAAGGTCGCGATAGCCAGGGCAATGATGCTCGCCCCTCCTTTATTTATCGCGGATGAGCCTACCGGGAATCTTGACGATTACAGCACCTGGGAAATAATGGAGATTTTCACCGAAATGAACAGGAAGGGGACCACTATAATACTGGCGACGCATGACAGGGAAATATTAAGAAAACTTAAAGGCAGGGTTTTAAAGCTCGATAAGGGAAGGGTGGCCGGCGATGAGGTGGGTTAAGGAAGTATTTTTAAACTTTAAAAGAAGCGGTTTTATGAGCCTTATTTCTATAGGCACCATAGTTATTACAATAACTATGCTGGGCGGATATTTTATAATACATCAGGGGCTTGATTATTTTATAACAAAAATAGAAAACAGGATGGAGGTTGTGGTTTTTTTGAAAGACACCGCCGGTGAAGGCGCGATGGGCCGCCTGGCTGACGACGCGCGGGGGTTCTCCAATGTAAAAGAGGTTAAGACAGTCACAAAATGGGACGCTTACGGGGAATTCTGCAAAGACAGCGAGATGAAGAAAATCCTGGAGGGTTTCGAGGAGAATCCGCTCCCTGCTTCCATAGTGATAAAATTGAGGGATTACACGCCAAAATCAATAAAGGAAATAGCGGATTTTTTTCACGCGAGCGAAGGGGTGGACGAGGTTAAGTACGGGGCCGGGCATATAGAAAACCTGATTAATTTTCTTAACGCGGTAAGGCTGATAGCGGCCGCGGCCGGGGTTATTTTTGTAATAGCCTCC
>CAZHOD010000236.1:0-3826 GCA_964534075.1 uncultured Spirochaetia bacterium | reverse complement strand
AACTTAAAAAGCACGGGCACAAAGCCACGGCAATCGATATTAAAGACAGGAGCGTCGCCGGGATTACAAAGGCCCGGCCCGATGTGGTTATAAACGGCCTTCACGGCACATACGGCGAAGACGGAGTAATGCAGGGCATACTGGATTTTCTCGGGATTCCATATGCCGGTTCCGGGGTGCTGGCCTCGGCTTCCGCGATGGACAAAACAGCCACAAAAAAGATACTTGCGGCGCATAAAGTGCCTGTGCCACTGTGGGAGGCTGTAGAAAACGAAAGGAGTTTAAGCGCGGTTAAGATAAGGTACCCTGTCGTAATTAAACCCGCGGCGGAAGGTTCGGCCGTGGGCGTGAGCATCGCGGAAAATTTAAAAGAGGCGAAAACCGCTTTAAAAAAAGCTCTAAAATACGGAAAAAAAGCGATTATCGAGCAGTACATAAAAGGAATCGAAATATCCGTGCCTGTTTTAACGGGCCGCGCGCTTCCGGCGATAGAAATAAGGCCCCAAAATAAATTTTATGACTATGACGCGAAGTATACTCCGGGAAAGTCAACCCATGTAATCCCGGCAAAAATCAAAAAAAATCTGTCGAAAAAAGCGGAAAAAACAGCGCTTGATTCGCACCGGGCGCTTTCCTGCAGGGATTTTTCAAGGGTCGATATGATAATAAAAAAGGACAGGATTTATGTGCTGGAGGTAAATACCCTTCCGGGAATGACGGACTTGAGCCTTTTTCCGGAATCCGCGGCCAAAGCGGGAATAAGTTTTTACAGGCTGTTGTCCATATTGATAAAGAAAGCTTACGGGAGAATTTTATGAAGAGGCGCAGGGTTAGTTTTGTTATAAGAAGGTCGAGGGCGGCCGGCGCGGCTGCGGGCATGAAAAACTGGGTTTATGCCGCGAGGCGCTCTTTTTTAACGGCAATTGTAATTATGGCGCTGATATTTTCCCTCAACCTTATTGTTAAGTATGTTTTCGAGTATTACGACATAAGGGCGAAATTGGGGCAAATATCGCTCACGGCAAAACCCAGGTATTTTATAATAAAGGATAATTATTACACTCTTTATACGAACGGAAAAACAGAATTTATCGACGGGGCGTATGAGAAAACATTGCCGGTACTTACGGGAATAAAACTCGAGGAGGACCGGGAAGGGCATAAAAAGGCGCTTGAACAGGCGCTTAATATAAAAGGAAAGTACCTTGAAAATATTTCCGAAATAAACATGAGAAACCCGGAAAACATAATACTTATTACCGTGAACGGTAAAAAAATATACTCCGGGAATTCTCTTACAAATAAAAAAATGAGGAATTTTCATATAGCCCTGAAACATATCGACAGGCGACACGATTATGTTGATTTAAGGTTCAGGGAGAGGGTAATAATAAAATAAGAAGAAAGGGAGTGATAAAATGCCGGAAACTATTGAAGAGAACATCGTGGCCGCCGTCGATATAGGTACAACAAAGGTTTGTACGGTAATAGCGGGGGTCAAAGAAGATGAGATTAACGTTATGGGCGTCGGGGTCCAGGAAAACGCGGGCGCAACCAAAGGGGCTATAATAAATATAGCCGAAACAACGGAGGCAATACGGAAATCCGTACAGAGGGCCGAAGAAATGGCGAACATGAAAGTGGGAGCCGTTATAGCTTCTATATCCGGAAAGCATATTTCCGGAATAAGAGGGCACGGCGTGACGACCCTTTCCCATTCCAAACAAAAGGAAATAACCGGGCATGACATGGAAAGGGCAATGGAAGGGGCAACCAGCGTGCCGCTTCCACAGGACAGGGAAAAACTCCATGTGCTTTCCACACAGTATGTGGTCGACGCGCAGGACGAGATAGAAAACCCGCTTGGAATGACCGGTATGAAGCTTGAGGTCGACGCGTATGTAATCACAGGAGCGGTAACGGCCATAGATAATGTGAGGAAGGTTATAGAAAAAGCGGGATATACGGCCGAGGATATTATACTCCAGTCCGTGGCATCGGCCGAGTCGGTCATTTACAAAGACGAAAAAGAGATAGGCGTTTTGCTGCTGGATATCGGGGGCGGGACAACGGACATGGCGCTTTATTATAAAGGCGCCTTAAGGTTCGTTAAGGTAATACCCGTCGGAGGTTCGCTTATTACAAGTGATATAGTCAAAGGGCTGCAGACGCCTAAGACCGTGGCCGAAGAAATAAAGAAAAAGTACGGGGCAATACTTGATGACTCGGAAGAAAAAAGCGAAATAATCGAAGTGCCGAACATGGGAAGCAGCGAAATATCAAAAATAGAGGCGGGAAGGCTTGTATACTACATCAAGCCCAGGGTGCATGAGCTTGTGAAGTTTATAGAGGCCGAGCTGGAAAAGGAGGGTATAGAAAGGAGCCTTAGTTGATAGAGATAATTCAGGAATAAAAAAAGACAAACAATTAAAATTTCTCACAAAAAAATTCGGAAGAGTTCACAGAGGACTAACATCTTCAGGAACAAAATCTCGCGGTCTGAGAAACTCAAAATCAAAAGCACCAAAAGTCCGCCCAAGTTTACGGGCAAACAAACGACGAGGGAATTAATTTTGGAGAGAAGATTTTAATAAATATATTAGTATTAAATCTTCAGTTTTAAATTCTGTGGATGTGGACGCATGATTGTGTTTAATATTTTCTTTATTTTTTTCAAGACATAGATATTTGGATAAAGTTTCTCGTCTTGTTTTGATGCGCGAGCCGGGATTCGAACCCGGGTTACAACGTTTTTGCAAAGAGATTTGGCAACGTCGCGTTCTGCCACTGAACTACTCACGCTGGGATTTAAAATTGATAGTAATTTAAAAAATTATCTAAAAACTTAAATAAAGTGTTTTCTTAGAAATAGTATGTTTTGGAAAAAGAAAAAAGAGGCAGTCGATATTAGGGATTTGCATAGGAATGTTCCGCGTTCTAATCCGAATCCGCTGACACAGAACCAAGATGGTTTTGTTGATATGCGTCCGAGTAATCCTATTGAGAATCAGCAGATTCAGCAACAAACACCTTCAACACCGCAACAAAATCAATCGGAGAATTTTTTTTCATTTATGGATGATTCACCAACTCCGAATCGAACAAATTCTGATTCTATACAGAATAATTTGAGAAAACTTTCAGCACAAATTTCTGAGCTTGATAATAAAATTTACAAACTTGAACAGAGAATTGAATTGATTGAACGAAAGGTGGGAGTTAATCAGGTTGGGTCGGCAGGGTGGTAATTAAAATAAGCCGAAGATTTCAGATAGAATCCCAAGAAAGAAAATAATTGAGAAAAAGATGATTATGAACCAATTGATTGGGATTTTGTATTCAGGTTTTCGTTTTCCTTTGATTTTTGATTTTTTGTTTATTAGTAAAATTAAAATTCCAGTTAATCCGCCAGAGACAGCACCCCCAATTCCGAGTATTCCGATAAAACTATTTAACCCTAGAACTGAAATTGCGAGGTAGATGACTAATGGAAAAAGTGAAACCCAGTAAAATGATTTTTTTTCTGAGAATTTAAAGTCGTACTTGAAAATGTCTTTTAGGGAAAATGATAAGACAAAGTAGGATGTCATCATTGTGAAAATTCCGAGAATTGTGACGAACGGACCGAAAGCGAGAGTTGCGACTTGTTCAACATTCTTGCCGAGGACACCGACAAAAGTTAACGAGAAAATTGCGTAGAGAAAAACTGGGATTAGGGTTCCGAGGATTATTGTTTTTTTAAAATATTTTTCCTGTCCTTGAATTTCGCGTTTGACTTCTGGCAGGGCTGTGAAACCGAGGAGTGCAAATAAAATCGTGCCGATGG
>CAZHOD010000235.1:0-3833 GCA_964534075.1 uncultured Spirochaetia bacterium | reverse complement strand
TACGGATGGCCAGCATTCCACATACATAAAATGAAACAGGCCGTTTATCCCGTTGTACCTGTATTCCCTGAAAAATTCAGTCTGTTCTTTTATTAGTTTCGCCTGGTAATTCTGCGAATTATTTACGAATTCCTCTATTGACTTACCCCTTTCTACGCGGGCAATGTTAAAAGTCTGGTCATACTGAAAATCGTGGTACTCCCATTTTTTGTAATCAGGAGGAAAGAGCCCCCTGCCCGGGAACATTTTTTTCATCGTCGAAACGCAGGGCAGAGCCTGAGCGCCGTACTCGGTTATTATCCCCGCCTTCCTCGCGGTTTCAAGCGCGGGGGCAAAATTATAAGGCGTATTGTCATAATACCATCCGGGATAATGGTGCTGGGAAAAATCCGAAGCCTTATAGATAAACCTTGAAGCGTCCTCCTTTTTGGCCGCGGCATACAGTACGGGGTCCAGCTCATGCTCGTTAATATAAGGTTCGTTATGGCAGCACCATATTGTTATAGACGCCCTGTTGTATAATAACGCTATCATCTCCCTGAGCTGGCGGACGGCGTTCTTTTCGAACTTCTTTGAGCGGTCATAGCCCCACTGCAGCGCGAAATCCTGCCATACCATTATTCCCTGCCTGTCGAATTCCCTGTATAGCTCCTCCCTGTTGACATGCGCGTGAATCCTTATCATATTTATGTTCGCGGCCCTTATCATCGAAACATCTTTTTTTATCATTGCGGGAGTATATTCGGAAAGCCACTGGGTTGGTATTATATTCGTGCCTTTAATAAATACCCTCACTCCGTTAAGGTACCAGTTGCGGTCACTTCCCTGCCTGAGCTCGCGCAGCCCGAATGTATCTGTACACCCCGTTCCCGCGCCCTTTATCCTCAGGGTTATTTCATAAAGCCGCGCGGGCCCGTACCCGTTGCACCACCACATTTTCGGGTTTCTTATCCTAATTTTACGAATACTGCTGTTCCCCCCTTTTTTCAGCGCGGCGCGGAACCTGAATTTCTGCGCCTTTCCTTTAAAGTTCAGGGGTTTTATCTCACCTTCCATAATAACGCTTTTGCCGCGTTCAGACGCCGCGGCTATCCCCAGGAAAACATCCCATTTATTCCCCCGTCGAACAGGGGTTATCTTCACTCCTTCTATGTAAGCCCCTCCGGCTTCCCCGATAAAAACATCGTTCCATATTCCGCCGGTGTTTTTATCCTGGCCGTACTTTTTGTTCCAGGATCCGGGCCTGGCGTCATGGTGGTTGAATATGCCTTTTATCAGAACTTTTTTATCAGGCCATATTTTTACGCTTTCCTTCGGAGAATCCACCACAACCCTCACTGAATTTTCACCATTTTTCAAAAGGCCGGTTATATTGAATTTAAACGGCTGAAAATATCCCTCGTGTTTTCCCGCGGGCTTACTGTTTATGAATACTTCGGCGAAATAATCGACTCCCTTGAAAACTATAAAATAATCCTTCCCTTTTTCGGGCATTATGCTGAACTTTCTTTCGTACACGGCCCGGCCGGCGAAATCATGCCCCTGAAGGTACCAGTTCGAAGGAACCTTGATTTTTGTTTTTTTGTTTTTTGTGCTAAAATTCCATCTTCCGTTTAAATCGATTTTTTTCTTCAAATCATCCTCCTTGAAAATACGATTCCGGATTCAATAAAAACATTGCCTGCTGCCGGTTGTCGATTGCCGATTAAAACGACATACTTAAAACACGAATCGTCAAACCATTGATTTCAAATTTCAAATTTCAAATTTTATTTTTAAATTTCGCTCTGTATTTTTACTTTTATTTTAACTTATATCTTATATCTTATCCCCTTGTATATTTTTTATTAGTATCCAAGATCAGCATTTACAAATATTATGGTAATATCCGTGTCATCGGGCCTGACATACATTATGGACGCTACCTTGCATAAAGTGTCGGGCGCCTTTACCCCTATTCTTTCAGCGTTTTTAGGGGCTGTGACTTCCCTTATTTTTCTGAGTGCCTCCTCGGTATTTTTGACTATTTTATTGTAACCCGCCACTATAATAACCCTGTCAGGACCGTATATCATGGCCGCCACCCTGTTTCCGTAAGTATCCATATTCACGAGCTCACCGTCCATTGTTATGGCATTTGTGCTGGTAAGGTAGGCATCCGCCCTTGTGGCTTTTTTTCTCGCTTTTTTTATTTCCTCTATAAATGTCTTTGGAAGCCAGTGGTGCACCACTTTATTGCCTCTGCTCAGCAGTTCCTCTATAACCCCTATCTCCCTTATTGTTTTGGAACCGCCTACACCCACTGTTTCGTCCTCCGCGACAAGCCTTAATATTTCTTCCCTTGCCTCTTCCGTGCTTCCGGTATGAATCACCTTGAAATGTTTTTTCCTGAGGTTTTCTATAACAACATCTATTTTCTTCTCAATGCCCTTAATCATTTAAACAGCTCCTTTATGCCAGGGGGTAAATATAGCGGTACTATTATATATGGATTAGGGTAGCATCTGCTTTAAAACGGCACTGCCTTTTGCATGCCCTGATTTACAGAAACTGGTGGGCGCAGTAGGACTCGAACCTACGACACCTAGCTTGTCGAGCTAGTACTCTAACCAACTGAGCTATGCGCCCTGTTTGAAATCATCATATTCAGCCGCGAACAGCCCTGCTGAATATAATATAGATTTTAATGGATTTTTTTCCTGTGTCAAGGATTTTTTGTGTTTTTTACTGCCGAATTTTTCAACAATTAGTTTAACAAATGTGCTTTTGGCTTTAAATTCAGTGCTTTTTCAGGATTCGAACCCTTTGACCACGCTGAACCTCAGGTGCCCGGCATAAAGCTTTCCCGCCCTCTCATATAATTCGCGCGCTTTCTCAATATTTTTTTCCTTTAAAAACCGGCTGTAGATTTTGTTGATTTTCTTTTTAATACTTCCCAGTTCCCTGTAGGCAGTATCGAGTTTATCGACCCTTTTGTAGTTTTCGAGTATGACATTGACATTCCTGTTTGTCAGGATATCAGCCTGCTTTATTCTGAGCCTGTTTAAATATATCTCTATTTTCTGCGCCATAAGCTGCCTTTCGAGAGACTCGATCCGTTTTTCAAGCTCTTTTATCCTCTGTTTTTCGCCGCTGCCGGCAAATACAGCACCTGAAACTAACAACAGTAAAACCAGGGGTAATGCTTTCTTCATATGCCCTCCTTAATCCCGATTATTATAAAACTTTCATACTTTAAAAGTCAATGAAATATTGCGGTATTCGTCTTCGGGCGGGCGGACATACAAGTCCGCCCCTACAATTACAAATAATTAATCCCCTGTAGAGGGCCGCCCCTGTTTTTTTCGCCCGCGGACAGCGCGGCGTAACCATCACTAATATGCCCGCGCTTCCTGCCGCTGCAACGCCCTATCCCTCTCCCGTCACCTGTCTGCCGACTTGTACGCCATAGTTTTAGCGGAGGTGGAAGCCTTGGCGCAGGCAGAAGGGAGAGAGAACTTTTTATCTTCTGTTTTCCTCCCCTTCCCTTCCACCTTCGCACTTTGTGCTTCCCCCTCCGCTTTTCAGGCTACGGCGGACAGGTCGGCGTGATAACAGGCCAGGCAAACAGTGCTCAACGCCTTCCGGCATCAGAGAAACTTTCATTGAAATCTTGTCAAACTTCCTGTCAATAATAAACCCGTTTCAATCCACGCCCACAAGTCAGGGGGACTCTGATTCCGTTGCACTTCTTCCCTCTCCTACCCCCATGTCATCTCTATTATCTTTAATCTAACCGCGTTTCAATCCACGCCCACAAGTCAGGGGGACTCTGATTCCGTTGCACTTCTTCC
>CAZHOD010000234.1:0-3849 GCA_964534075.1 uncultured Spirochaetia bacterium | reverse complement strand
ACCAAATTATACCTATATATGCTATTTAGTCAAGCATAATTTTTTTTACTTAATCTATAGGCTTTTTTTCGCACATTGCTGACAGCAATTCTCTACACTATCGATTCCGCTGTCACTCCTTTCGGCGCCTCTTCAATCTTTATCTCATAATCCCCAAAAGCCCTCGCCGGCTTTGTTTCGTCCTTTCTTTTGACCGATATCAGCTCAAAAAGCTTGTTCGCCGGAGCATTGCCAAGCTCGGAGTCATGCTTGAAAGCCCACAATCCGCGCACAGACATCTTGCCGCGCGCGGCCGATCGGTCATGCTCAAACATGTTTTTTAAAGCGTTAAAAAGAAGGTCTTTATCCTCATCGCTAAAGCCTGTTTGTTTTGCAAAATAAGGCGATATAAACCCTTCCATCCTGTATAGGCCGTAAGGAACAATAAACTTTTTCCCCATTGTGTGTCCTGTTTCCGCTGCTTTATCTTTCTCATCCGTTACGGCTATTCTTGTTATTGAAACTTCCTGCTGAACTATGGGGTCAATACTTTTAGAAAAAGAAAACTGAACCGGTCCTCTTACCTGTCCGCAGTTTACCTTTGTTGTCATAACCGCGCCAAAAGCCCTCACATCGTAAAAGTTCGAACACATAAATTTTGTTAAAGCAGCTGCTTTTTCTTTATCCTTTGGCAGTTCCTTCTCTTCCGGCTTCAGATCAAGCGCATCGTATGCCTTTTTATTTGTTTCATTTAAAAAAGCACCATCTTGGACATATATATCAAATCCCTTTTTATCCTTTCTGGTTATTTCAATAAAATTTCTTACTTTTCTCTTAATACAAACATCTGTAACAATACCAAACCCTGTTTCATAATCGATTCTCGGCAGATTTCCCGCATCCGGGTCTCCGTTTGGATTTCCGTTTTCCACGTCATAAAGCACTACAAATTCATACCTGTTTTTAATTGGATTTGCCATTTACTTTTCCTCCTCGTTTTTTTCTTCTTCTTTCTTTTTGTAAAATGCATTTCTTTGATGATAATATCCAAGCATAAACATTCCCTGCTCATCAATTGTCATATGCGCAGGAAACTTCTCTATCATCCCCATAACTTCTTCGATTTTTTTGTCCGTGTTTTTTCCGTATTTTGCCTTAGAGTCGCTTACGTGATGTGACGTAAGTTTCAACAATACAGGAAAAATCGCATTCGGCGAAGCTGACGCAGTTCCAAAATATCTGTCTTTTATCGTTGCGTTAAGACCGGGTGAAACATCTGTCTGCGCTTTTTCCAGCAGAGCAAATAACCTGCCAAGACAATAACCAACATTTCTTTCTTCTAAATTCAAGCCCATAGTTATACCTCCTTCCCTTTTATTTATTTTATTTTTTCTTTGTAGATAAGCTTTTAAAAACGCAGCTCTATTTCTGTTTATTTTTTTATCCACTCCTATTCTGGCAATCATTGCCTGGAATACCGAAGACGGATACTGTCCTCCGGTAAGTATCGCCCGCATCAAACCGCCTGAAAACGCGGGCGGGACGTTTTCTGTTTTGCCCTGTGCCGCTATTTCTTTTAGTAACAGCCACACAGGGATCGCATCACTTTCATTTACGTACTGTTTTTCTATCAGCATATCCCGGTAATGTTGCTGTATTTTGGCTACAATATTCCCAAAACTGTCCGCATAGAAGAACCTGACAGATATTCTTGCCGCATTCGGCGAAAGGCCGAGAATATAAAATTTTACTGTTTCATCATATCCCTTAAAATCTTTAATACCTTTGCCCTGCGCAACACGTTTTAAAAAATCCCGCATTTTTACAACTGTTTCCGTGTCATTCAAAACGCTTTTCTTTTTTTCTTCAGGCTTTGTTGTTACTTTCTTTTTTTTGTTTTTTGAATCATTTTTTTCTTCTTTTTCCTTTTTTTCTTCAACATCCGTAGGATTAAAAAGCGCATACAAAAGCTCTTCCTGATGCGTGCCGTATTTTTCCGCCCAAAACACCGTAGTCGCATCTCCAATTTGAGTGTTTTGAATAGAGTCAGGGGCAAGCATATAGTTGAGCGCTGTAACATACGCAAACGCCGCATCCTTCCCGACAGGTGCATTAATACTTTGTTTTTTTCCATAAGACTCAAAAGAATCTTTATTAAAAGAAATTATTGCCGCACCCGAAGGTTGTGCGTTCCACACACCTTTAACGCTATCGTGTACTTCAAGAAGTTCTGTTTCTTCACCTGTTACCAAACACTGCCCCACAAGGCCTTTTGTTTCTTTTGCTTCAGTTTTTAAATATTTTTTCCATGCTGTTTTTATTTTAGACCGCTCATGAACGTATCCTTTTATCCCTTCCACAGCAAATACCATATTACCGCCTTTAGCGATTGTTTCTTTGTGTTCTTTTACCAACTCATTGCTTTTGACTTTTTTCAAATCCCAGTTTTTAAAAAAACCTTTAACGGCTTTAGCCGCATTATCATCTATACCTTCAAGTATTTTGTTATGAAGTTCTGCGCACTGTTTAAAGTTTTTTCTTTCCAGGCCTATTATATATTTTGGACTATCACACAAAAAATAAGGAAACACTCCCGAAGTTCGTTTTGTATGCTGAGGAACATCCATCACAACAGGCTTTTTACCATCTTTCAATTCAATAATATCCTTCAAGTTGCCGCGTTTACTCAAAACAAGGCTGAATGCTGCTTTTTCTTTACTAAAACCTGTTTGCGATATACCGCTATCTTTATCTTCTGTCAATGTCTGATAATACTTATACAATGACTGTAATATCATTTTTTCACCCCCGCTCGACTCTGCTTTGCCACGTCTATTGTTCCATCCTTCATCTCTGCTCTGAAAAACACAGGGTTTATCTCGTCATATATTCCAACATCCTGTTCTTTTAAGAACTCCATATCAAATAACATCCAGCCAAGATCAACTACCCCTTTCAAATCAGATTGGGGAATTTCATCTTTTTCCTCAATCAATTCAAAATCTGCCGGGAATTCCCGACATCCAAGATACGGCCGGTGAAAACACTGCCCGTCTCTTGCTCGTCGTAAAAACATATTGTAATGTTTCTCCTGACTATCGCCTTCGCCCGCTTTTTTTGTCATTTCAAAATGAGCTTCTATTATATAAACTGGATTTTTCAGTACCATAGCCGCTCTTTGCTGCCTTACAGATGAACTGCTGGCATCCAGATATAATTTCACTTCTTTGCCCTGCATTGCGTTTTTTATTTCCCTTTCCGGCATTTTTCCGCTTACTTCATTCCTGCGGATATTGGTAAATTCAGGTTTTTTCAACACATGAATTTTATCCACCACCCACTTTATTGCCGGTTTCCAGTGTATCGCCTCCAATACCCCCCGCGCAGCAGACGGCGTCATCACATCATAACTCACTCTTTCCGCTTTCATTTCCGGCCGCGTAAAACAAGCATACTCCCCCCAGACTTTAAGTTTTATTCCGAATCCCATAAAAACCTCCTTTAAGACTTAATTTATAACTGCTTCAATTCTTCCCAAAATCCCTTTAACGATTTTGGCTTTGCGCTGAATACTTTTACTCCATACTTCTTATCTAATTTGGTTTGTTTTATTATCTCTGCCCATTTCGAATCAACAATTGCATAATCCACAAAACCCAACGAGTTTGCAATATGCCAAGAATCAAAATAATCGTTTGATACTAACGTTGGACAAGCAAGTCTCATTTGGGTATCAAGCTCAACACAACTTTCAAAATATCGCGATTTCAGAATCATTTTTCTTTTATCCGTTTTTAAAAAACCTCTGTCCGGTCGCTTTCCTTCAACAGCCAATCGTTGCAATGCGCTTTTGATTGCATTTTGAATATT
>CAZHOD010000233.1:0-3860 GCA_964534075.1 uncultured Spirochaetia bacterium | reverse complement strand
ATGCCGCCATAAATGAATCCATATAATTAAACGCGCCATTGCTCCATAATATGAAAACAATATGGATAAAAGCTATTCCAGCCGTAAAGCAAAGGCCGTATTTTAAAAAAAACATAATATTATTTTTAACCTTCTCCCTGTCCCGGCCCTTTATCAAAATTATTAACGCGTAAATCCCCAGAAAAAACGGAATGTGCCATACTCCGAAAGAAAGGTAACTACTCAGCCCGAAAGCAATACCTCCACCCAGCCCTATAAGCAGGTTGCGGCGCGTTATTCCGGTTATCCACAAAGCCGTAAATGAGGCGACTGAAAGCGCAACTATCGAGTCGATTCCGGATACAGAAAGTATAAGGCTGTTTGGTGTAAGCGCATAAAAAAGTGACGCGAAATATGAGGCTTTGATATTTCCGGTAATGTATTTAGTAATAAAAAAAACCGGTACAACGGTAATCGATGACAAGCCCGCGATGACAAACGATGAAACAAAAGGCTCGGGCGAAATATAATTTATTATAAACCGGTAAATAATTACCGGGAGCGGGGGGTGCCCTTTTAAATGCGAAGAATCCGCCAAAAGCTGATAAAACCCGACATAATCCCTTAGGAAATCCTGTATGTTTTCCACCCTGAGAGCCCAGAAATAGTAAGCCGCGTTATGCGCCTTTGCAACCTTGAGGGGTATTATTCCTATCCCCGCCTGGCTCAGCGACGCTATCACGAATTTTCCGGCCAAAGCTATAATAAAAAGCAGGCATAAAATATAAAAATTTTTTTTAAAATTTCCGGCGAGCACAAACCTGCTGGCGGATAAAACAGCCGCGAGGAAGAATACCTGGTAAAAAAGAGCCGGGTACTGTGAAAAAGGCACACCGTATATGCCGTCCGACCCCTGGCCCGGATGCCTTAAGGGAAAATACCAGTCAAACTCGGACAGCTGTTCCGCAAAAACTCTGTAAGCTACGGCGGGAATAACAGCAAGGCCCGCTGACACCAGTATAAAAAACAAAAAAGCTTCGGGCCCGGGCCTGTGTTTATCGGAAAAAAAACGCTCAAACCATACGGCTTTTTTCTTATCCCCCCTCTCCGGCAGGATGTTCCCCTTAATGTAAGCCGCCGCCAGCAAAAAAACGAATAAGGAATAAAATATAAACGCGTATATTGAATGAGGATAATTATATGACAGATAAATTCCCGCGATAAAAGGAATGAGCGCGATGGAAAAAAGCAGCCTTATTCCAAAAAAATAAAATAAAACGGCGGTTAACGCTACGCAAAATGATACGAAAACAAGAAAAAAGTTTTTGAACAGTTGAAAAACAAAATAATCTAACAGAAATAACTGAGCGGCAACAACAAAACCCATAAAAACCGATAAATATATTTTGCGGTTCATTGCCAAAGTGTCATTTTTTTTGTTCAAAACAAAAACCCTTTATTTAGTATACGGTGAAAGCTTAAAATCGGGGGTGAGGTATGTCGCTGGTATCGGCCTGAAATTCCTGTCAATGTTGTCTGCCCACATCACATTGAGATGGCTGGATCCCAGGGCATCCACAATGATTTTGTGCCTGCCTTTTTTAAGGTTAAAAGTATTAACTCGCCGCATATTTTCATAAGAAAGGTGATTTTCCTCAACCGACCCGAACTGCACATATTTATTTCCGTCTATAAGCACTCTAACAACCCCCGTCCTCCGCACAGAAAATCTGTATATACCGTCCCGCGGTATGTCAATAAACCCTTTATACCGTATGTTGCGGCCGTCCCTTAAAGCCCTGCCGCGGAACCACATCACCGGGTTTATCTGTTCGAGCACCATACCTGTCATTTCACCTTTTTGTATGCCGTTGTAATAATATGAATGCAGCCCCGTTACAGGCACACTATAAACATATTTGGGGTCACTAAACGAAAAAGACCCTGAGCCGGTCATTCTGGAACCGCTGTATTTTTTGTAAACCCCTTTTATTGAGAGCCTGTCCGAAACTTTGTCACGCTTTGCCCATATTTTCACTTTATGGAAACCCGAAGCCAGCATAATAAATTTTTCATACTCTATCTTATTGCCGTCTATCCATAAACGGGAATCAGCGTTTCCGCTATTTATGAACTGAATCGCCCCGTATTCCGGCATTATAAAAGAACCTGTCCACGTTACGGTATAAGGCACACTGCGCGCCATTTTTTCGTTAAATACGGGGGGGTCATTGTTTACATTTATGGTTTTGCCTGAAATTTTATAAACCCCGGAGAGCCCCCGTTTTTTCTTTATTTTTCTGTTATCTATAAGCACTGCCTCAAAAAACTTACCAAACCCTTCCGCGCCTTCCAGTTTTTCATTATATCTCGAATGATTGACAACTTCGTGTTTCCCGTCAAAAACATCGACCCAATACCCGGTCGATTCCCATGTATCATGAGGAAATAATATCGCGTAATTTTCATCATCGATCAGCCTCAGGTTCCTGATGCCGTCCACAAAATTATTGGAACTGTTTACTTTGTAATCCCACCTGTACACCCTGTAAGGCGGGTGCCCCGGGTAAAAAAGTGATGTTTGCATATAAATCCTGTAAGATTTCCCCAGTTTTTCGGAATACATCCCCGCCGCGGTTGCGAGTTCGTCCAATCCCCCAACCCATCTTTGAAAATAGTCCTTATAATTGTCTTTTATTATAAAAAACAGCGGGACGGCAAGCAGCAGGGGCAGGTATATTATTTCGAGCCTTTTTCCGAAAACCCGCCTAAAAGCCAGCCACACCCTGTCAAAGGTAATCGCGGCAAAAAACATAACAGGTATCATTGTTCCGACAGCCCTCATGGCAGACGGGGCCTCTATAGAGAAAATACTCCCCGCGGCCTGCGAGTAAAAAAGCATGACCAGGACATAAAATAAATAATACCTTGTATAATACATCGCGTATAAAAGCCCTATAAAAAAAAGCATCGCGGTCGTAAAATCAACCGTGGGTTCATAGGGCTGGCCCCCGGAATTTCTCTGCCTGGAATCCCCCCTGTGATTGAACATCAAAAGGACCCTTTTTGTATTGTCGATTATTCCTTTTGCCGGGTTTGCCTTGGGCGCGTTGGGATCCTGGCTGAATACGGAAACATCGTTTATTCGCGCGAAATAAGTTTTTTCGGAAATGAAAAAATTATGAATATGCTGGGATGAAAACACCCAGAACCCGAGCAGGAACGCCAGTATCCCCACTATGTTTCTGGACATAAACTTTTTTGTTGACAATGATTTCAGCAGAAAATATGTCAACGGCGCGAGAAAAACAAACCAGCCCGTCAAAATACCGTACCAGCACATTCCTGAAGTAAGGCCTGCCATGAAATAACTCAGTTTATCCCTTTTTTCGAGGGCTTTTATGACAAAATAAACCGTTATTATTATGGCTATTATCGCGAATACCGTACCGTGCCCCGACCTTCCGTAGTGCAGGTTCCACCTCAGAAAAGCAAAAACAGTTGTTACAAAAAACGCCACCCTCGCGTTAAAAGCCGCCCTGACCGCAAAATACATGGCAGGTATTGCTATTATGCCAATCGACACCCCCAGCATCCTCATACCGACTCTTGTAAACCCAAAAACTTCATACCATAATTCCGCTACATAAAAATACAACGGATGCTGTCCTATATAAAAATGCTTAAAAACACTTACCATTCCACCTGCTTCGTCATTTTCCAGCCCAAAGGGCCTCAGGTTGATTTCGTACAGCCTCAAAAACACAGCTGCCGCTATTATCGCAACAAGGTATATTATTTCCACGGAAATGTGTATATCATTTTCCCCCTCTTTTTGCTTATAAACAGGCAGCATGACTATAAAGATAGCGGCCGCTATG
>CAZHOD010000232.1:0-3866 GCA_964534075.1 uncultured Spirochaetia bacterium | reverse complement strand
AGGGCTTGGGAGTCGGCTGACCCGTAATGTTGATGAAGATCCTTGGCCTTCCCGGTCGCCGCCTTGAACTTGCTTTTATGAATCAGCCGCTCACCTGCGCCGACCCCTGCGGCCCATGACGGAGCCGGCGCGCCTTGCCGGCTTTGCAGGCCGGAGCTTTCCGAGGACGCCTTCTTCGCAGGCCCTGCATCGATCCCTTGTAGTTGTTTCGCCTGTTTTTTCCGCTTTTATTCCGGTGCCAAAACCGGCTTTTGCCGCTGCCTCAAAAATTCCGGCAAATTTATAAGATACACCCGCGTCGAAATTATTACCCGCGAACGATAAATATGAATTTTGTTCGATCCTTACAAGTTCCCCTTCGTTCAGCTTATATTTATGGGTATTATAATGATTGTAAAGAATTGCGGTATGTTCCGAAAACACATCAAGGCCGTCAAAAATAATATTGTTCTCCGGGTTAAGCGGAGCTTTTGAGCCGCCTCCCGCGGATACAGTAAACTCATTGAGCCCTGCAGGAAGCCGGAATGTGCCTGAAATATAATATTCGATTTTATCCATTTGTGTTTCGTCCGTGTTTTCCGGATTCTCCTTGTCCTCAAAAGAAACGCTGTTTATTGCGTAACACCCAAGGGCGCCTATGGAAATATTTTCGGTGATTTTCTGTGAAAATTCGAACTCCCCCGGATAACCTATCATAAACGACTCATCCCTGTCTGTAACCCCGGTGGTGTCGCTTATCTCCTCTTTTGAAAGGGATATGCCAAAAAAGGGCCTTATTATTATCAAATTATTTTCCGACAGCCACATTACTATGCCGTGGTCGGCTTCATCGTAATTTATATACGCCGAATAAGTCTTGTTTTCATAAGCGTCCTCATTCGCGTTATCCATTACCGTCTTTTCGTGCGGCATCATCCCGTACAAAGTAATATCCAGGTAATTCCTTTGCTGCCTCATGACCCGGGCAGAGGTAAAGCCGTATGAAGCGCCGTCTATTATGGATGAATTATCAGGTATTACAACATCAAGCCCGCCCAAAGCCTGCATCCTCGCGGCCCCGCCGTGGGCTGCCTCCTGTTTTTTTTCGCCCTCCATGTGCTTTTCGTATCTTTCAATCATCGTTTTGATTTTCTTGTTTTTCGAAATTTCATAAGCCTTTCTCAGGACAGTAACCGCGCCGTCATAATCCCCGAGCCCGGCTTTGCAGTAGGCCCCGTAAACAAGGGCCCTTATGTTTTTCGGGTTGTAACTTATGATATATTCGAACGCCTTGAGCCCTTTTTTATACTCCCCGTTTAAATACATTTTATAACCGTACGCCATCCACGCCTTCATCCGGGATGCCGCGAAAAGCGACACCGCCGAAAAAATTATTATTACCGCCGCGATAAATATTTTTTTAAGCATATTTTTCCTCCCTTTTATATCCGTTTTTCCGAAAGTCCGAGCCATAAAGACGCGGTTATGCCCCATACGCAGTTAAAAATTATAATCAAAACAGGGGTCATTGCCCCCCTGTGAAGCCCGAGTATCCCTGTTTCCCCGCTAACAACCCTCACAAACCCGGCAATTCCCCTTTCCGCGTCTATGGGCATAAGCACAAAAAGTTCTATTGCCGCGGCAATGAGGCCTATAATAAGCCCTTTTTTCAGCCTTTTTTTTGAAAAAACCGGGATAAAAAAAAGAAAACCCCCTATCCCTCCCATGCCGAGGCAGGTATAAAACAGCTCCGGCGTAAGTTTATATACAAGGCCGACATTTAAGAACTGTGTTATACCCAGGGCGCCGAAGCCCCATAAAAAAAACATATAAGCTATCCCGCCCGCCGCGCCGGCGGCAAAATATAAACTTATTTTTCTGTACATCAAAGCCACCTCTTTTCCCTGCCGGGTCAGTTCCCGCCCCCGAACATCAAAAACATATCAATAAAAACGGGCTTGATTCCCATTGAAATTTCCCTCACCTTTTCCTTATGCCCTGCCTCGCACGCGGTGTCCAGCAGGGCAAGTTGCTTCTGAAGCGTGTTTATATATTCTTTCAATTGCCCTTTTTCACCGCCGCTGAACCCGAAAACATTTTTATCAATTTCCCTTTTTTCAACGCGGCTTATTATGCTCAGCATTCCCGCGGCTATTTCGCTTATTGTTTTTAAATTTTTTTCCTTTAATTCCTCCGGGGATTTATTTTTTACAATCGAAATAAACGCCTCCATGCCGGAATGAAAATCAGTAAGGTAATCGCCTATGTAATCTATCTTGTTTTTCCTCCTCGCCTCGAGCAGCAGAAACCTTACTTCCTCCAGCGCTTCGTGAGCGGAAGCCATATCGCTTCCCGCGGCGGCCGCCCTGTCCGCCTTCTCTATATAACGGTTTATTTTTAAAAATTCCCTTTTCCAACCCATTTCTTTTGAGTCACTGTATTTACTTTTCAGGCCCGCCCATGCCGCTTTAAGGCGCATGATTTTTTTTACTGAAATTTCCTTTTCGTTTTCACCGGTGTAATAAAGCGCCGGTATATAGTACCGGTCAAAAGCGGCCATATCCTTTGCCGCCCGGTTACCGTCCTCGCAGGAAAAAAATATACATAACGCGGCCGCAAGGGCCGTTAAAATAAATATCTTTGACTTCACTTTCCGGGTCATTCTTCCCATATTGCCCCGCCTCCCTCTTCCCCTGTTTTTTCAATGTCCTTTTTTATCTCCCCGCTCCTTTCATAGGTGTCGACTGTTTCTTCAAACTCAAGCGGAACCTCGTAAACCAGCCCCGCCTTGAGAAAATAAAAGGCGTTTCCCCGTTTGTCGGGGGACTGAAGCGAGGCGCTGCCGAAACTAAAATTCAAAAACACCGGCTTTTCGGATATATCGAACACTTCGGTCGATAAAGTCATATATGTCAGGTACCTGCATGCCAAAAACTGCCTTTTTACGTCCCCGCTGAAATTCTCGGACTCCAAAACCGCGGCCAGTGTCATGAATATATACTGGCTCCTTTCAAAAAGGTATGATAAATGCCATCCGAACGCGGCTGAAAGCTCCGCCCCCATATACAGGGCTGAAACAGAAGCATTTTCATCCTGCCCCGTTATATACCAGTCTTTTTTATACAACCCGTATATTTTATCTTCCCCCTTTGCCGCGTCCGCGGCCCCGAAATACCCCTTAAGGCCGGCAATAAAAACAAACCTGTTCTCAACAATTTTAAAACCGTACCCCGCCCCGGTAATACAGTTATAGGCGTTTTCCTCAAGCGGGATTATTGAGGCTGCCGAAAACCTGTTGTAAAAATCCAGGGCAAAAACGCCGGTAAACATCAATAAAAACAACGGTAAAAAAAACAAATTTTTTTTCATAAAATACACCTCCCTGTTTTTCTGTGCCTAAGCAACGCTTCCCATAATCATAAGCATTATCCATCCTAAAACAACAAACGCGTTAAACACAGCTCCGAGTATTGAGAATATTATATTTTTATTTTTTTCAAAAAGCCCTACAATGCCCAGCACAGAGCCGCAAAGGCCTGCGAAAGCGGCAAAAATAACCATCAGGCCCAGCAGTACGGCTCCTGCCGAATTCCCGTCAAAATAAGACGGGTTTTTCACCTGTATAAGCGCGGAAAAAACAACAAGTATAAAGGATATAACTATAACACACAGGGCTATTATAAAAGAAACAATCCCTGTTTTTGAATGGCCCTGACGGGCAGGCTGCGTTGCCGGCGCGCCGGCTTTTTTCGGCATATATTATCCTCCTCTTTTATAATGCTATTTTACTATTATTTTCCGATAATATCAATCGTGATAAGGCATTGCAAGCAATACCTCAGAAGGTGTGAAAAAATTGGGTTTTCCAAGCATATTTCTACTGCGGC
>CAZHOD010000231.1:0-3886 GCA_964534075.1 uncultured Spirochaetia bacterium | reverse complement strand
CCGGGCCAGCGTCGCCTCCTCCGGCGGCCGCCCCTCCTGCAGCGCCACCGCCAGCTCGGCGGCCGCCAGCCACATGCGGATCTGCGGGCTGGTGCGCCGGTCGATGTTCCCGGCCAGCCGGGCGAGCAGCCTGGCACGGCTTTCCTCATCTCCCGCTGCGATACAAGTATCGACTCCACAAAATCGGGGTCATCGGAAGCGGATGAATAAGGATAAACTTTTTTCACCGCCTGTCTTGTTATGTTCCAGCTCAAACCTTCGAACCTGAATGTTTCCCCCGCCGCGCCGCTGAAAACTTTTTTGTCCATATCCGTATACTTTGTCTTATATTGATTATAAACCTCTACTGCCCGGTAATAGCTTCTTTTTTCCGATATAAAAAAAACAACCGCGCCTGTTAACACAACCGTCAAAATCACTCCCGCCCAGAAATTTCTTGTTTTATTGGAAACTTTCGCGGCTCCCGGCGCTTTTTCCTTTTTTTTCTTCCTTTTAACGGACGCGCCGCAACTGCGGCAAAATTTCGCCCCATCCCTGTTTTCTGTCCCGCACGATTTGCATTTTACAGGCATAGCCTTTTCTCCCGTGAAATATTTATTCTTCTTTTTTTTCTTTCCTTATTTTTCTTATCCCGTACCTGGTTATCTTTCCCGTAGCCTCACCTTTTGACGTTACCTGGTACAGATATATTCCCTCAGGCATATCCTCCGTCTCCCAGGCGCTTGTATTGTATATTTTACCTTTTTTAGGCTCTTCGAGCGTATTTATGAGCTTTCCGGCTTCGTTGTAAATTTTTATCGTAACTTTGCCGGCCTCGGGTATGTAATAATTAAATACCACCCTGTCACGGCCGGGCTCGTACATCGCGAAAATTTCGCTCGAAATATTGAGCGTCTTTTCGGCCTCGTCCGCCTTAAGTTCCAGTTCCTCTATCATCTGCGGAGGCAGGCCCCTGGCCAGCACCTTTACTTTTATTTTGCCTACAGGGATATTGTTAATAGCAAAATTACCGTCCTTATCCGATATGGATATGCCCAGCGTTGTATTATCTTCTTTCATTGCCTCGACCGTGGCCCCGGCAAGCGGCATTATTCCGTTTGACTGCGTCACCGCCCCTTTAAGCAGGGCTTTTGTCTTAATTTTTATCCTGAAATGTGAAGCGGTTTTTCCCACCACACCTTCCTTATCCACCGAAACCAGGTGAAAATACCACACTCCGTCGTCAAGGCCGTTGAATTCCATGTGGGTATCCATGGTTTTTGAGTTTTTGGGCGTGGGCACTGTATCTTCCCTTTGATCGAGGACATAATAATATCCGATTATATCATTGACATAGCCGACCGGCTTCCACTGTATTCTTAAGGACTTTTCCCTGTGCCATTTTTCCTGGTCCGTGTGCGTAGAGGAAAATACCGATGGAGGCGGCGGAGACATGGCTACATTTACCTGAAAATGAGAGGCTTCTTCCGATATGTTCCCGGCGTTGTCCTTTGCCACAATATGAAGGCACCACACTCCGTCCGGCACCTCGACAAAAGAAGCCATAGTGCCTTTTGTCCAGCTGGCTGTCGCTGTATCAGGATAAGTATTTTTAATCTGGTTAAAAACATAATAATACCCTTCGATGCCCGACGGGTCCGGGGGCGTGGTCCACGAAAAAGAAGGAGAATTATTGTTATAATAGCTGTTAAAATCCGGATGCGTTATGGATGTAACCACGGGAGACTTTGGTTTTGTCAGGTCTACGTTTATTCTGTAATGCGCCGCCTTTTCCGAAATATTTCCGGCCTCGTCTTTCGATATAATATGAAAGTACCAGGTTCCGTCGGAAACATTGTTAAAATCCGACTCATTATCCGTTACCCAGCTTCCTGTTTTCGGATCCGGCACCGTGGTCGCTATCTGGTCAAAAATGAAGTAATACCCCGTAATTCTTGTCGCGTCCTGGGGCGTATCCCAGCTGATTTTTACGTCTCTTATATTATACCAGGTTCCCTGCACAGGATGCGTAGAGGACCTTACCACAGGAGGCATGGCGACCCTGTCGCATATCGCAAGCACCTGTTTGTTTCCGCTCTCCCTTTCATTTCCCACTCTGTCTACCCCGCGCACGGTATAATAATAAATTATCCCGTCCTCCAGGTCCTTAGAGTCATCGGAAAATTTTGTCCCGGTTACGGCCCCGTCGTCATTTATCTGCATCCCCAGCTGCCCGCTGGAAGGCGAGCGGTATATCCTGTAATAATCAAGCCCGCTTATGGAATCCAGGGCCTTTGTCCACTCCAGCTCTATTGTCCCTTGTTTCACGGGTTTTGCCACAACCTGGGTGACCTGAGAGGGCGGTGATACATCCACCGTCGTCCTCAAAGAGTCAAGCTCAAAATAAACCGACCAGTTTCCCGCGTTGTCCATGGCCTTTACCCTGAAATAATAAGTTATACCGTCCTCTCCCCTGAACTCGCCGTTTTTGGCCTTTGTTTCCTTTAGCCAGGGTTTCCATTTTCCTTTTTCTCCCTCTTTATATTCCGCTGTAAAACAATTTATTCCTGACTCGTTATCCTCACCTTCCCATTCTACCGTAAAAACTTCCGAACTAACGAACTTAGGCAGTTCCTTTATGGAAACCTCGGGAGGGTTTGTCTCTATCATAAACTTATAATGGCCCGCTTCTTTACCGATATTGCCCGCCTTGTCCTTTGTAACCGCGTGGAAATACCAGGCCCCGTCTTCCAGTTTATCCGGTATCTTTATTGTGTTTTCGGAATAGTACCTGCCGTTCTTTTTGTCCGGCACCGTATCGTGCTGCCTGTCTATTTTATAATAAAACCCCTCGATTCCGGAAAGGTCGTCCTCTCTTTCTACTGTAAAAACAGGGCTGGTTTCAGAATAATATTTTTTCGAATTTGGGTGAGTGGAAGAGGTTATATCCGGCTCGGCCGCCTTTAGGTCGATATTTACCTTCATTATTGCAGGCTCGTCCCCGATGTTCCCGGCGTTGTCCTCAGCCACAAGGTGAAAATAATAGTGCCCTTCCTTTTCCGCCTTTATCTCTATCTCGCTCTTATCCGTGGGTACGGCCATATCCGGCGTTATCTTAAGGTGTTTTTCCTTTGAAAAAAGGTAATAAAACCTTTTTATTTTCGACAGGTCCCGCGGCACTGTCCAGCTGAACCTGGCCAGCGGCGAATTGTACCATTTTTCCTCGTCAGGGTGCGTAGCGGAAGCCAGGGATGGTTTTGCCACAGAAGTGTCTATATTCAGTTTATAAGTAGCGGCCTCCCAGCCCGTATTTCCCGCTTTGTCCTTCGATACAATGTGAAAGTACCATATCCCGTCATTGAGGCGCGGCAGAGTTATCTGATTTGTCGTGATCCACTCACCGGTCTTTTTTGTAGGCACTGTGTTATGCTTTTCGTCCAGTATAAAATAATACCCTTCTATGCCCGAAAGGTCCGGCGGGGAATCCCAGTGCAGCTCAGGTATGGCGTTGCTGTACCATTTTTCCCTGTCCCTGTGGGTCTTTGATCTTACTTCCGGCGGCTTTGCCTCGGTATCAATATTGAACCTGTAATGCGAGGCCATACTGCCGGTATTTCCCGCCCTGTCTTTTGCCGCGACATGCAGGTACCACTCGCCGTCCTCCATATCCCCGGAAAATATCGCGTCCTTATCCGTCCAGGAAGCCTTCTCGTCAGGCACGGTTTTTTCGCTGTTGTCGATGACATAATAATAACCCTCTATTCCCGACAAATCTTCCGGGGCGCCTATATTAAACTGTGCCTTTTTTATATTGTACCATTTCTGAGGGTCCGGATGGGTCACGGAAGATATGTTCGGAGGCAGAGCCTGCGTATCTATATTAAATTTAAAGTGCGCCGTCTCTCCG
>CAZHOD010000230.1:0-3895 GCA_964534075.1 uncultured Spirochaetia bacterium | reverse complement strand
GGATTGTAAAAACAGGATTACCATTGTCCATAACGGCATAGTGGAAAATTATAACGAACTCAAAGAGGGCCTGCGGAGAAGAAGGCACAGGTTTACCTCTCAAACCGACACGGAAATTTTCGCGCATATGATAGAGGAAAAAATAAGCAGGGGGCTTTTTAGGGCTGTTAATGAGACAATAAAAAAAGTAAGGGGTTTTTACGCTATTGTTGTTATTGACAGGGAAAACCCCGGGACAATAGTGGCCGCGCGTAAGGGGTCGCCCCTTGTCATAGGTAAAGGAAAAAACGAGAATTACATAGGGTCGGACGTCACTTCTTTCCTGAAATACACCAAAAAAGCGGTTTTTCTTGAGGACGAAGACGTATGCCTGCTAACAGGCGGAAATTACAGCGTTTATAACCGGGGAAAAAAAGTAATAAGGAAGGTTAAGGACATAAAATGGAGCCATAAGCAGGCTGAAAAAGGCGGGTTCGCTCATTTTATGCTGAAGGAAATAATGGAGGAGCCCGAGGCTTTTGAGGATACCATACTGGGAAGGTTCGACCATGAACAGGGAACGGTTAATTTCGGCAACATAAGCAGGGCAAAAATCAGGAAGGTAAAGAATATAAGAATAATAGCATGCGGTACGTCCTATCACGCGGCACTTCTGGGCAAATACCTTTTTCAAAAATACGCGGGAATTAACACCGTGGCTGAAATCGGGTCTGAGGCCAGGTATTCGGAGCCCGTAGTGGAAAAAAATACTCTTATAATAACCATATCCCAGTCAGGCGAAACCACGGATACGCTGGCCGCTTTTAACAATATGAAGGCAAAGGTACTGCATTCACTGGCTATAGTCAATGTTGTGGGTTCGACACTGTCCAGGGAATCAAAAGGGGTAATATATACGCACGCCGGCCCTGAGATAGGCGTGGCCGCTACAAAGACTTTTATAAGCCAGCTGGCAGTGCTTTATTTGTTGGTGTTTTACGCAGCCGGAGCCAAAGGAAAAATGACGCGCGCGCGGATGAAAAAAGCGCTGGGCAACCTGAGAAAAATCCCCGGCATGATAAAAAAAATATCCAGGGACAGAAAAAAAATAGAAAAAATCGCGGAGAAGTACTGCAAACAGAAGGATTTTTTATACTACGGAAGGAACATATATTACCCCATCGCGCTGGAAGGCGCCCTTAAACTAAAGGAAATATCATACATACACGCGGAAGGCTATCCGGCCGGCGAGATGAAACACGGCCCTATTGCCCTCGTAAATAACCGGGTTCCAAATGTTTTTATAGCTCCGCAGGGCAGGTTTTATGAAAAAATAATCAATAATATAGAAGAGATAAGGGCGCGGCAGGGTACAATAATCGCGATTACGAATAAATCCAACAAGAAAATTGAAAAAAAATGCCATGATATTATTAATGTGCCGGATATAGACGAGGATTTTTACCCCCTTTTGGCGGTTGTGCCGCTACAGCTTCTTGCTTATTACATAGGAGTCAAAAAGGGCGTAGATGTGGATAAACCCAGGAACCTGGCAAAAAGCGTTACGGTGGAATAATAATTTGGCAGTTTCGGGGTTTTTCAGCAGCTTGTTAGAATTAATATATTAAAAACTAAAAGCAGGGAAATTATAATAAGATAAGTGAGGTTTTCAAACTGCGGCTGTGAATTAATTAAAAATTACAGGGAGTAAATAAAATGAAAAGAGTACTGGTGGCAGGGGGCTCGGGGTTCATAGGCTCGCACCTCTGCGAAAAACTGATTGAAAAAGGCTATAGTGTCGAGTGTGTCGATAATTTAAAAAGCGGAAAAAAATCAAACCTGAAAAATATCATCAATAACAAAAAGTTCAGTTTTATAAAGGCCGATATCAGGACGTTTATAAAAATAAATAAAAGCCTGGATTTTGTCTGCAACCTGGCGTCTTACGCGTCGCCCCCATATTACCAGAAGTATTCCATAGATACGCTTATGACAAATTCTATAGGGGCCTTCAATATGCTCGAGCTTGCCCGTAAAAAAAAGGCGCGGTACCTGGCCACTTCAACTTCCGAAGTTTACGGCAACCCGCTTAAGCACCCGCAGAAGGAAACTTACTGGGGGAACGTAAACCCCGTGGGAATAAGAAGCTGTTATGATGAGGCAAAAAGGTTTGCCGAGAGCCTTATAATGGAGTATGTGAGGAAACATAAACTCGACGCGAGGATAATAAGGGTTTTTAACACATACGGCCCGCGCCTGCAGAAGGATGACGGGAGGGTAATATCCAATTTTATCCACCAGGCCCTTACCGGACGCCCGATTACTATTTACGGCAGGGGCAGCCAGACAAGGAGTTTTTGTTATATTTCCGACCTGGTAGCCGGTATAACAGCGGCCATGGAAAAACCGGGGTTGAGGGGAGAGGTTATAAATATGGGGAACCCGCGGGAGTTTACAATAAAAGAAGCGGCAAAAATAATAAAGCAAATTACGAAGAGCCGGTCAAAAATAATTTATAAATCCCTTCCCGGAGACGACCCCGAGAGGAGAAAACCCGACGTGTCAAAGGCAAAAAGGCTGCTTGGCTGGAAGGCGACAACCGGGTTGAGAGAGGGGTTATACCGGACAATAGAGTGGTTTAAAAATGGGGCGTAACGGTAAATTCGCCGCTGTTGCTGCCGGGGTATTTTTTGTTATTGTTTTGATAATGTTCAGGGGTACGGGGGCCGGCAGGATACTTTTTGGCACGGATACAATCGGCATATACCACGCTTTCAGGGTTTTCGCCGAGAGGTTATTCGAACAGGGCGGCGCTATGCCCGTGTGGATGCCCCATATTTTTCTTGGGGTGCCGCTTATTGCTTCTTCAAGCCTGCTTTATTTTTACCCTACTGACTTTATTTTTCTGCTTCTCCCGGCCGCGCCGGAGGCGACATACACAATTGATATAATAATACATATGGCCGCCGCCGCGGCCGGAACTTTTTTATTTTTAAGAAAGATTTCAACAGGCAGGAACGCCGCGCTTTTCGCCGCGTCATCGATTATGATAAGCGGGTATCTGATATCATATATTTACGTAGGGCACTGGAATAATATAAAAGCCGGGGCGCTAATACCTTTTGTGTTTTATTTTACACACAGGGCAATCACGGAAAAAAAATTTTTTTACGCCGTATCCGCAGGGCTGGTTATGGCCCTGCAGGTACTTGCCACGGGCATGCAGGTCATGGCATATACTTTTATCGGCGCCGGCCTGTACGCGGCTTATCATTTTATATTCGTGGAAAAAAGCAAAAAGGCACGGATTAAAACAGCGGCTGTTATACTGGCCGCGGCTTTAGCCGCGGTTTTGTTAAGCGCGGCCCAGTTTCTGCCCTCGCTCGAATACAAGGATTACTCCTGGAGGGGCGATTTTTCATACGCGCATTTTATATCCTGGTCACTGCACCCACTGGAGGCGCTGACTTTTCTGCTGCCGCGGCTTTTCGGGCTTTACGGAAAAACCTACTGCGGGAGCATGCCTTTTAATCTTACTACCTATTACATGGGCCTGATACCTTTTCTTTTGACGCCTTTTGCTTTTCTTCCCGGCAAAAACAGAAAGTTTTCTTTATTCGCCGGCGCGGCCGCGCTTTTTTTTCTTGTGCTTTCCTTCGGCGGATTTACCCCTTTATACAGGGTTTTGTACCACATTCCCGTGCTTAACCAGTTCAGGGTCCCTTCCAGGTACCTTTACATTTTTACATTTTTTGTAATTGTGCTGGCCGCAATCGGCCTGAATAATATTTTTTCCGCGGAAAAAAACGCGGATTATAAAAAATCGATTTATTACAGAGTGTGGAAACGTGAGTTTCTGGCCCTCGGCGGGATATACCTGGTATTTTTTTTGGTGCTGGCAGCGGGCGGGGCCGGC
>CAZHOD010000229.1:0-3904 GCA_964534075.1 uncultured Spirochaetia bacterium | reverse complement strand
GGGTAATTATAGTACATGAACCCGAAGCCGGCGCCGGCGGCAAAAGCCGCGGGGCCGGACCACGCGGCCATAAACCCTTTTACCTCCCCCGGCAGGGGTATTAACAGGGCTAAAATAAACCAGGCTGCCGCAAAAATAACCGCGTTCAAAAAAATTACCTTTACAGGTTTAATGAATTTCGCGATAAGCGCCGGCATAATGATACCCCTGAAAATAAACTCCTGGCCGGCGGCGAGGGCCGCTGCCGCCAGCGGGAAAAAATATAACTGTTTTCTGATTATAAATATTTTTCCCCCTGCCCCTGTTTTGTTAGCGGCGTAAAAAACAAGAAAACAGCACAGCGCCGTAAAAAATAAATAAGGAGTAACGCCCCTTTTCAGGTTGTCCTTCCTGAATCCAAGCACTCTCAAAAGGCCCTTTATCTTATTTGGTTTTTTCGCCTTAGCCATCAGACACCCTGAGCCGCGCACCGTATTTTTGTTATTTTAACACCCGGGATATAATCAGGCAAACGAAAAATTGATATTTTTGATTTTCAACGGCAAATAAAAAAATCTTATTCCTCTTTCATCCACAACTCGGCCTTTTCCTTTTCCCCAAACACTTCTATATTGAACCCCATATTGTAGATTATTTCCGCGCATACGCCCTCACCCTCCAGCAGCCCGTTTTTCCTTAAAAAAACTAATTTTTCGCCGGATTTGCAGATTTTAGCCAGTTTTCTGCCGAACGAAAAAGACTCAAATACACTGACCCCGTTGTTCAGCCCGGAAAAATCAAGTATAAGCCCTTTTGTTTTTGTGTCTTCTTTCTTCCTTTTTATTTTATCACACAATTTAAACATTGAATCGTAATCATATTCTCCGCTAAAAACCGCAGTAAGCGCCCCCCCGCGCTCGGCAAAATTAATTTGCATCCGCCCCTCCATATCAGGTTTTTATATTTTCAAAGGCACAAAAATATCCACTTTAAATGAATTTCCCGCTCCGAGCCTGTTCTCAGCCCTCTCAAAGAAAAATTTTGGAACCCGGCAATTTTTCTTTGAACGCAGCCAGTTGCCGAAAATATAGTCATAGGTGGTTTCAAGAAGGTCTATTTTTCCCCTGTGGATAAAATGAGCGTAAATACCCGGGGGAATTCTCTTTTTTTTCATTGCCCTTTTCCGTTTCGCGTTTTTCACGCCGAAAGCAACCTCTATGCGGCTGCTTTCGGTAAAATCATTTATTTTCGCGCGGCCATCCGCCCTTATTATCCCGTAAATTTTCTCATTTTTATCGAATTTCTTTCCCGAACCCGATATTAAAAAATTTTTCAGAAGCTTTACCGAGTCCCTAAGAGCGTTTTTATAAATAACAAGCCCTGATTTTCCGTAAACGTTGAACCCCGTGACTTTTTCCTTTTTGGGCTCCAGGGTAAAGCCGCTGCCAAGCAGGTGTTTTATGGCCCTCCCGGTCAGTTTGTGCACCTCAAGGAAATAAAGGTCTTTCCCGTTTTTACGGTACCGGGCCGGCGTCATTTTAAACCTGCGTTTAAAAGCCCTTGTTATCGCCTCGTGGGACTCATACCCGTATTCCATAAATATTCGTGATATAGGCTCCTTTGAGCGCACGATCCGCCGGGCTATAAGGGTCATCTTCCTCCCCCGTATATAGTTCGTTACTGTATCTTTGAATATTTTTTTGAAAACGCGCCAAAAATTATCCTTTGACATACCCGCGGCCTCTGCCGCGTCGCTGTATGTTGCGTTATTTTTAAGGTTTTTTTCTATGTAATCGACTGCTTTTTTTATGTTGCTGCTGTATTTTAAATAATTCATTTTCACACCTTTTTCAATGTTAGTTTCACAAGTTTAATATAAAATCAATAAAATTGCTTTGATTTTTCTCGGCTTTTTATTGACATTTTGTATTTCACATCAGGGCATACTGTTTTTGTGATAATAAAAAATGGTTGTCCGTTCTTTCAGTTTGTTAGTTTGAAGTTTGAGATTTTGAATCCATAGTTCGGAATCTATTTTTCCCTTAATTTACCGTCCACTTGTTTCATCCACTCGCCTATTTTTATGTTCTGCGGGCATTTTTCAAGGCATTCATCGCATTGTACGCAGTTATACGCTCGCTCGCTTTCTTTAAAAAACCTGTTGTAAATAAACCGGGGCGCGCTGAAATCATCGTAAATAACCCCTTCGTTGTAAAACTCGAAATTTTTCGGTATATTTACGCCGCCGGGGCAGGGCATACAGTAATTACAGGCAGTACACGGTATTACGGCGCGTTTTTCGAATTCTTCCGAAGCTTTTTCTATTACCCGGCTTTCTTTATCCCCGAAAGAACCAATTGCCGAACGCCCCGCGTACTTAATATTTTCCCTTAATTGTCCCATTGTACTCATCCCGCTCAGGACAACAGCTACCTCCGGCCTGTTCCAGAGCCACTGAAGCGACCATTCCGCGGGTGTTTCATAAATGCCGCTTTTTTTAAAAATTTTTTCGACTTCTTTTGGCGGATTGGCAAGCCGCCCCCCAAGCAGCGGCTCCATTATAACCACAGGTATGTTTTTTTTACCGGCGTATTTCATTCCCTTAAGCTCCGCCTGGTTATTCACATCCATATAATTCATCTGTATCTGGCAGAATTCCCACCCTTTGTAGCCGTCTGTAATATTTTTGAATGATTCGAAATTATCATGGAAAGAAAAACCTATATGCCCTATTTTTCCCTTTTTTTTCAGTTTTTCGGCCCTTTCAATAAGCCCAAGCTTAAGCATTTTATCCCAGCGGCTTTTATTAAGCGCGTGAAAAAGAAAAAAATCCAGATGATTTATCTGAAGTTTTTTTAGTTCCTCATCCAGAATTTTTTCCAGGCCATCCTCCTCATCCACCATGTCCGGTATTATTTTATCGGCTATTTTAACCTTTTCCCTGTACCCTCCTTTCAGGGCTTTTCCCAGAAACGTTTCGCTTTCCCCTCCATGGTAAACATAGGCAGTATCAAAATAATTTATTCCCGCGTCAACCGCGTACCGTATCATTTCGGCCGCTTTTTTTTCGTCTATGTCTTTTTCACCGGCGCCTTCTTTTATAAGGGGCAGGCGCATAGCGCCGAAACCAAGCGCCGATGCTTCAAATCCTGTGTTCCCGAATTTTCTGTATTTCATACTCACCTTCTTTTCACCTGTGCATCCGGGCTTTTATAAACTCTCCCATTTCCCGGTCCGCTGTGGTTATGTGCCTTTCAAACCATGTGTATATTTCCTCTCCTATTTCACAAAGTTCTTTACCCTTAATTCCGCCTTTTTTTATGTTATCCGCCGTTGTTTCGATTATTTTTATAAAAGACGAATGCATTTTCTTATGGCTTTCTGTGCCGGGATAACCAGCGACCGTCATAATTTTTTCCTCGGTCTTGAAATGATTTTCAGTATAATTTTCCAAAAATTCTATAGTTTCGGCAGTTTTTACGGGGCTCTGCCCTTTTCCCGCCGAATCGACGATATTATTTATCCTGTTTATTATTTCCCTGTGCTGAATATCTACTTCGCCTATGCCGATGGACAATTTTGGGCCCCACTTAAAAGCCATTATATCCTCCTTTTTTGCCTTATTGTATTATCCGCGCATAGTAATAATATAAAAAAAAGTTTGATATTTCAAGAAATTTCAGGGATTTGTTGTAACGCCTCAGTTATGGTGGCGCATTTCGGTCTTTGTAGGCGCAGCCTTTCAGGTTGCGGTAGTTAAAGGCACGCAGCCATCCATCTTCGCTATCAACCTTCGCTAAAGCTTCCCCCTGCGCCTTTCAGGTTTCATCCTTCGCTCTTTCCGACTGCGTCAAGACTTCGGCGGACAAGCGAGCTACGGCTGACAAGCCGGAGGACAAGCCGGCGGACAAGTAAAGGCTGCGGT
>CAZHOD010000228.1:0-3904 GCA_964534075.1 uncultured Spirochaetia bacterium | reverse complement strand
TAACCGCAGCCTTTACTTGTCAGCCGACCTGTCCGCAGTAGTTTCCTGTCAGCCGACTTGTCCGCCAGCTTGTCAGCCGTAGCTCGCTTGTCCGCCGACTTGTCCGCCATAGCCTGAAAGGCGAAGGCGGAAGTCTTGACGCAGTCGGAAAGAGCGAAGGATGAAGCCTGAAAGGCGTAGGTGGAAGCTTCTTGTCAGCCGAAGCTTTAGCGAAGGTCGATAGCTGCGTGCCTTTAACTACCGCAACCTGAAAGGTTGCGCCTACAAGTGCGAAAATGCGCCGCCATAACTGAGGCGTTACGTAAAGCGCTTTCTGTAAGTTTTTAGGGATACTGTTTAACAGATTACAGTAAATCCGGGTTTGGATTTTTTCTTGAAAAAAAATACGATTGGTGTATTATGGGCATACGCTTATAAAAATTCACGGAGGTGTATGAGATGGAAAAGACAGACGTACTGGTAGTAGGAGGCGGGCCGGCCGCGCTGATAGCGGCGGTTACGGGAAAATCACATTATCCTGATAAAGATTTTACGCTTGTGAGAAAACACGAAAAAGTCATGGTTCCGTGCGGCATACCTTATATTTACGGGACACTGAATGAAGTCGACAAAAATATTATGCCCGATATGCCGCTGGAAAAAGCCGGGGTCAACGTAAAAATAGACGAAATAACCGAAATTAACAGGGAAAAAAAATTATGCAAAACAAAAAGCGGCAGTGAAATAGGATATGATAAGCTTATAATCGCCACGGGTTCCGAGGCGAATCGGCCGGGCTGGCTGGAAGGGGCCGGGCTCGAAAATGTTTTTGTTGTCGATAAGTCGATGAAGTACTTATCAAAGCTGAAGGAAAAACTCAATGGCAAAAAAAAGATAACAGTCGTGGGAGGCGGTTTTATAGGTGTGGAAGTGTCTGACGAGCTGAATAAAGCCGGTTTTGAGGTGGAGCTGGTCGAGCTTCTGCCTCATGTGCTTATGCTCGCTTTTGACCCGGAAATCGCGGAAGAGGCGGAAAATGTCCTTAAGGAAAGGGGCGTAAAAGTAAATTCAGGCAAAGGCATTGAAAAAATTCTTGGAGACAAAAAGGCCGAAGGCGTCATGATAAAAGGCGGCGAAAAAATCGAGTGTGACGCCGTTATTCTCGCCATGGGATATAAGCCAAACGCGGAACTTGCGGAAAAATCCGGGCTGGAGATAAACGCAAAAGGGTTTATTAAGGTAGACGAATACATGCGGACAACAGACAGCGATGTTTTCGCGGTAGGCGACTGCGCGGAAAAGAGGGATTTTATAACCAGGGAAATAAGCATGGCCATGCTCGCGTCCACCGCTACAAGCGAGGCGCGCGTTGCCGGCATGAACCTTTACAAGCTTTCGACAATAAAAACTTTCAACGGTACCATATCCATATTCGCGACAGCACTCGGGGATGACGCTTACGGCGTGGCGGGTATAACCGAAGCCGTCGCTTCCCAAAAAAATATAGATTATGCCGTTGGCGTATTTGAAAAGGCAGACAGGCACCCGGGGACGCTGCCGGGCGCGAGTAAACAAAAAGTTAAGCTTGTGGCGCTTAAGGAATGCGGAACAATAATAGGCGGCGAAATTTCCGGCGGCCTGAGCACCGGTGAGCTCACAAACCTGATTGGGTTTATAATACAAAACAGAATGACAGTAAACTCGATAGTTACCGCCCAGATAGGCACGCATCCGCTTTTGACAGCCGCTCCTACGGCTTATCCGCTGATTAAGGCGGCGGAAGCGGTAATAAGCAAGATGCATAAATAAAGGCGGGTAAAACAGCCGATATTTGGGGAGTCCTATGCAGGATATAATAGACAGTTTTTTGAGACAAAACGTGTATATAGTGGCAGGTTCGTTCAGGAACGAGAAAAAGTACGCTTATATCGTATATAACAAGCTGAACGGCATGGGAAAGAAGGTTTATCCAATCAACCCAAAAGGCGGAGAGGTGGCGGGGGAAAAATGCTATAAGAGCGTAGGGGAAATTCCGGAAGAAGCGGACGCGGCAAGCCTTGTAACTCCGCCGTCTGTTACCGTGAATATAGTAAAGGAATGCGCTGAAAAAGGCGTTAAAGTGATATGGATGCAGCCGGGCGCGGAATGCGGCGAAGCAATAGAATACTGTAAAAAGAATGACATTGGCGTAATTTATGATACCTGCCTCATGCTTCAAACTCCGTAAAAGGAGCGCGGCAACATAAAACAGCGGGTAATAATTAATCCCGGAGGTAAGAAATGGCCGGTTTAATATTAAAGGAACTTAAAAACCACGCGCCTTTTACCGTTTTTGGCGCTGTTACAGGCATTATAATAATGGTTCTTTCACGAAATATGCCTGTTGAAATATCCTATAAGATTTTCTATATACTTCATCCCGCCCATGTGTTTCTGAGCGCGCTTGTTACTGCCTCTTTATATAAAATTCACCGGGTAAAACATAAAAAGGCCGGGCAGTCGAAAATCAAGAGTTTTATAAAAATATTCCTGGTGGGTTACGCCGGAGCCATAGGAATAGCGACTTTAAGCGACTCACTCATACCTTACCTGGGAGAAACGCTCCTCGATATGCCTGAAAGGAAGGCGCATATTGGTTTTATTGAGAAATGGTGGCTGATAAATCCCCTGGCAATAGCCGGGGTGCTGGCCGCGTATTTCAGGCCGGGGACAAAATTTCCCCACGCGGGGCATGTTCTTTTGAGCACGTGGGCATCGTTGTTTCATATACTGATGGCGTCGGGAGAAGCGGGCGCGGTTTATTACGCTGTTATATTTTTATTTCTTTTCATTTCGGTCTGGGTGCCCTGCTGCCTCAGTGACATAATTTTTCCGTTATTATTTGTGAAGGAAAAGGGAGAAAAAGCAGAATGAGTGTTTTTGATAAGCGCGCAAAGGAGTATGACGGGTGGTACGATAAAAACAAAGGGATATATCTTTCGGAAATAGAAGCCGTGAAAAAGGCCCTTAAGCCATGCGGCAGGGGCCTGGAGATAGGCGTGGGAACCGGGCGGTTTGCCGCGCCCCTGGGCATCGGAGAGGGCGTCGATATTTCGAAAAATATGCTGAAAAAGGCAGCTGCGCGCGGTATAAAGGCCCGCACGGCCCCGGCGGAAAAACTGCCGTATAAATCAGGTGTTTTTGATTACGCGGCAATTATCACGACGCTGTGTTTTGTGCGCGATCCGTTGAAGGCGGTTAACGAGGCTTACAGAGTCCTGAAAAAAGGAGGCAGGCTGGCTGTCGGGATTGTCGACTCGGAAAGCGCTATGGGTAAAAAATACAGGGAAAGAAAAAAGGGTTTTTATAAAACCACGAGGTTTTTCTCAAAAAAAGAGATTAAAAGTATGATGAAAAGAGCGGGTTTTTCCGTGGTTTATACATACAGGACCCTTTATGGAAACGTAAAAAATATTAAAAAGCCGCAAAAACCCTTGCGTGGAGGTAATAAAGGCAGCTTTTTGGTCGCTTATTCCGTTAAATGACGGTTAAGGTTTGTTTGAGCGGAAAAAAGCCGGTTTTTCGCGGAAAACAATAAAAAGATATTGTTGACAAAAAGCCGGTAATAAGTATAAAATACCGCGATTCAGTATCCATGGTATGAATACAAAACAAAAAGGAGGCAGGAAATGGGAACAAGAGGAAAAGAAATTGTAGGAGTCGATGTAAATGAACTTGTGAAAAAACTGAATAAGGCCTACGCGGACGAGTGGCTGGCCTATTATCAGTACTGGGTGGGCGCGAAAGTAGCCGCGGGCAGAATGAGAGGAATCATCGCGGGTGAACTTGAAGAGCACGCCGGTGAGGAATTAAAACACGCCGGGATGCTCGCGGAGAGGATAGCGGCGCTTGGCGGAGATCCGCTCGTTAAATTTGAGGACCTGCT
>CAZHOD010000227.1:0-3905 GCA_964534075.1 uncultured Spirochaetia bacterium | reverse complement strand
TATAACCTGGCGGCCGCTACCAACCCTCACCGGGCATTCACATATACCGAAATAGGCGCGTATTACCTCCGCCGGTTTAACGATACCAAAAGCACTTTTTCTTATTTTAAAAAAGCCGTGGCTGTCGAGCCGAATTACGCGCGGGCCCGCGTTAACCTCGCTTCCCTTTATATGGACAGCAGTGAATATGAAAAAGCGCTCAGGCAGCTTACGCGGGCGGAAAAAAGTGTGACTCAGTTAAAGCCCGCAACGGAATATGACAAAAACCTGCTCGACGTTCCCCCCGAAATTATTTACGCTCATAAGGCCGGGGCTTTGCGCGCGCTGGGCGAAGATAATGAGGCCTGCCAATACTATAAAAAAGCCTTTAAAATAACGGGCTCACAGAAAATTAATGATATCCTGTCCTCGTTCTGCGGCAAGGGAAAAACAAAATGACTACCGCGGAAAAAAACGGGATTAAATACGACGCGTTCTCGATAGCCGCTGTTTTCACCGCAATATTACTGTTTTTCTCGGAAATACTTTTTTTTAAGCAGTCCTTTTTTATAGGCGACATATACTCACAGTTTTATCCATGGAAGGTATTTTTGACAGAATCCGTAAAAAACGGCGCGGTTCCATTCTGGAACCCTTTTGTTTTTTCCGGTGTCCCCTTTATCGCGGATGTTCAAAAAGGAGCGTTTTACCCCCCTTCTGTTATTTTCTTTTTTTTCGATTTCGCGGACGCCTATAAAATATATATAATATACCACTTCTCGCTTATGGGGCTCGCCTCTTTCCTCCTTTTAAGAGAAATTAATTTCAGCAGGTGCGCCTCAATCGCGGGGACTTTTATTTTTTTATTTAATTCTTTTACCGTATCGCAGGTAAACTTTCTCAGTTCGCTCGCGGCTGTTTCATTGATGCCCGCAGGTGTGCTTATTTTTATCAGGTTTTTAAAAGGCGGCCGGGCTCCGCTTGCTGCCCTTTTTGTTATAGTTCTTTCATTAATTTTTCTTTCCGGCCATCCCGCGGTCCTTTATTACACGCTTTTGTTCCTGCTGCTTTACTGGATTTACCATGTCCGGGCGTCGAAAATAACCGGTTTTAAAACAATTTTCGCCGGCAATACGCTTCTTTTTATTGTCTTTACTTTCTTTTCGGCCGCGTTCCTGACTATGCCGCAGTCCGGGCTTTTTATGGATTATATAAAACATTCTGTCAGGGCCGGCGGGCTTTCCTACGGCTCGGCCTCAACAGCGTCCATGAAATTTTCCGGCCTTTTGGCCTTTTTTATGCCCGCCGGGATAAAAGGCATATCAATCAACCCTTATTCCGACTGGATAAAGTACGCGCTGGGTTCAATGGGGTTTTTATCCGTTACTTTTGTCTTCCTTTTATTTGCTTCCTTTCTTTATTCTTCCCGGAAATTTAAAACATTCTGTTTCTTTATTATATCCCTTTCACTTCTGCTTGCTCTCGGCAAAAACACACCGTTCCACGGCTGGGCATTTACTTTCGCGCCTTTTTATGATTTCCTCAGGCACCCGGGGCTCGCGCTCGTTTTGATACTGCCTGCCGCGTCTTTTATAACCGCGTATTCCCTGGATTACCTTAAACACAACCCGCCGCGCCAGCTTTCGCTTTTCAGCGGCCCCCCGCGCGCCTCAGGGCTGTGGGGCTGCCTTAAAAGCACATTTTCCGGAAGGCTGGCGGTTTTATATATTGTCATGCTTGCCGTATTCTTGCTTATATGCATTAAAGCGGACAGGATTTCCATGGTATATGATATAAAACCGCCGGTGGTTTTGGGCTTTATATACGGCTGCCTTGTTTTTCTGTTTTTGTTCGTCGTAAACATTCTTCTTTACACATTAAGGAAAAAAGGGGTGGTCAACTCGAATTTTTATTCTGCCGTGGTTACCGCGCTTATTTTTCTGGAACTATTTTATTTTGTCACGCGAATAAACCCTTCGGTAAGCGATAAAATTTACTCAAAGAAGACGCTCTCTCTCGACGCGCCGGCCATAGTTAAAACCTCCAGTTTTAAATTTATCCACACACCCGAAATGCTCTATAACAGGTCCTACCCCGGCGCGACCCCGTTTGATGCCCACCGCAATTTTGTTGGTTCTCTGCCGTCCAACACCGGAATGTTGTACCGTCTTAATGACGCCGGAGGGTATGACGCTATAAAACCTGCCGCATACAACAAATTTCTCCGGGAAACGTTTTCAGGAAGCGCCGGTAAACGCCTTAAAAACCTAAATATACTTAACGCGAGATATATAATATCATCCCTTAGCCTCAGGGACAGAAACCTGAAGCCGGTGCATTCCACGCCATTTTTTAAAATATACAAGAACCAAAAAGCCCTCCCTTTATTTTTCGTAACCTCGGACAGGAATAAACTGGATTTAATAATGTCCCAGTCTTCGTGGACAAGAAATAAGAAGTATGACTTTTCGTTTTACGAGATAAATGTAAATACCAAAAAATCCGGCTACCTGGTTTTTTCAAGCGGCTATTTCCCGGGCTGGAAGGTTTATGTGGACAACCAGGCGGCCGAAATCGTAAAATGCCTGGGGATTTATAAAGGAGTAAAGCTTTCCGGGGGCGCCCACAATGTAGTTTTTACCTATACGCCAAAAAATCTTAACCTTTATATTACTTCCGGGGCTGTTTTCGCGGCGTTATTTATCCTGGCGGGGGCTTTATTCATAATACTTTCTGTTACGCGCGGGAAAACAAGGCGCCCCTGAACACGGCGGGAAACGGATTCTGAATTTCAAATTTCAAATAAAACATTATTTTTTACTTGTTGTCTTTGTCCGGCCTCCGGGCATCTGCCGCGAAGCCGCGAAGCTGCCAAACCGCGAAATTAATTTTCAGTTTTAAATTTTATATGTATTCCGTCCCTTTGATTTTCTCAACATAATGCTGTGCCCCATATGCCGCTGCCGCGCCGTCACCGGCCGCGGTCACAGCCTGGCGCAGGCTCTTTTCTATACAGTCGCCGCAGGCAAATACCCCGTCTTTCGAGGTTTTCATGTCCTTATCCGTTTTAATATAACCGCGCTCATTAAACCCGACATACCCTTTTAAAAAATCCGTAGAGGGCCTGAGCCCCACATAAATAAAAACACCTTTTACAGGTATTTCTTTTTTCTCCCCTGATTTTACGTTTTTAAGCCCTGCTTTTTCAACGGCATTATCCCCTTCTATTTTTTCAACCACAGTATCCAGGACCATTTCTATTTTAGGGTTTGAAAACGCTTTGTCCTGTAATGCTTTGATTGCCCTCAGCCTGTCCCTCCTGTGAATAAGGTAGACCCTGGACGCGAATTTTGTCAGAAAATCCGCTTCTTCTACAGCAGTATCACCTCCGCCCACAACCGCGACATCCATGTTTTTATAAAAGGCGCCGTCGCATGTAGCGCAGTTAGAGATTCCGCGCCCCCTGAATTTTTCCTCACCCGGAACGCCCAGGTCTTTGTATTTTGCGCCGGCGGATATTATCACCGCGGTTGTTTTATATTCTTTTCCCGAAACTGTTTTTACAACCTTTTCATTTTCAGCGGAGTCAATTATCTCAGCCGCCTCGTCAAAAACAATATCCGCGCCGAATTTTTTCGCCTGTTTTTCCATAACCTGAATGAGCTCCGGCCCCGATGTTTTTTCAATACCGGGATAATTTTCTATTTCATTGGTAAGGAATATCTGCCCGCCTACTGCCATTTTTTCCAAAAGGGTTACCTTAAGCCCCGCCCGAGCGTTATAAAGGCCCGCGGTCAGGCCCGAGGGTCCGCCTCCTATGACTATAACATCCCGGCCCCCGCCGGTGTTTGCACCGGAAGAAGGTATACCCTTCGCGTCGATTTTAAACGGATTCTCCACTTTTTCCACCTCTTTTTGAATACCTT
>CAZHOD010000226.1:1185-3915 GCA_964534075.1 uncultured Spirochaetia bacterium | reverse complement strand
TTTTTGTGTTTTCTGTGGTATAATTTACCCACACGAAATCACGAAGAGCCTAAAAAAATAATCCCCTTCCCTGCCAACCGCAACAGTGCCCTCGGTTTAAAACCGCCCCAACGGCTAAATCCGGGATTTTTCTGAACACTCCCCGATAAAACAAAAATTTTTGCGGGGACACACCTTTTTTTTAAAAAATCCATGTTTTTTGCTTTTTCAAAACAGGCCATAATATAAAAAAAGCCGCGCCGGGGGCGTTTACCCCGCGGCGCGGCGTGTATATTCAGCCTCTAAAATGGTTTTTTTCCCATTCTATCTGCCCTTCCTCTATCCCCATTTCCTCGAACTTAAAACGCGCTTTTTTCTTCTCCTGCGCGAATTCCTCGCACCGGTGTACAGGGAAAGCCGAAGAAAGTGTGCAGTAATTTTTATGGGTACAGGTCGAACAAACACCTTTTTCCTTATCCATTTTACTGCCTCCTTTGAAAAAGCTATCTGAGCGCTTTTTCCATCCTTATTTTTCCCGCTTTCCTGCCGTTCCCATCCTTGTTTTTCAGTATCACCATTGCCTCTTCCCTGTAGGAATCCATGACGTACGGAATACGTGTTATTTTCGCGCATTCCTCTGTCAGGGACATGAGCTCATTCCTGGTAATAGACTGCGTGTTAAAACAGCGGGCCCCCGCCATTAACTGCTGAAGCCCTACTTTCAGTTTATCCGCGTAACTGTAAATTCCGAGAGCACCGAGGGGAAGTTTTTTAATCTCATCACTCCCCACTATATCTTTAACTGCCTCGTAGCACACGAATATTTCTTCGTCTTTGGTTCCAAAAGCGCTTATTGTTTTCGGTAATTTACCATCCTTCCTCCACTCTGTTATGTTTTTTCCGACCATGCCGGGTATCATAAGGGCCCTTCCCATGCACACGGCTTTTGTATAAGGGGCTCCCATCGCGAGCGCTTTGAATATACCGGCCTCTTCGGAAAAACCGCCGGCAAAAGCAAGATCCGGGACCCTTTCTCCCTGTTCGCTCAGGATATCGGCGAACTCTACGGCCGCGGAATGAAGGTATATGGAAGGCACTCCCCATTCCTCCATCATTCTCCAGGGGCTCATACCCGTGCCACCGGGCGCGCCGTCAATCGTCAGCAGGTCGATTCCCGCCTTTGAGCTCCACTTAAGCGCCATGGCAAGCTCCCTCAGGCCGTAAGCCCCGGTTTTCAGGGTAATTCTTTTATAACCCAGTTTCCTTAACCTTTCGACCTCGCTGAAAAAAGCTTCCTCGCTCACAAACCCGAGGCGGCTGTGCCTTTCGAATTCTTTCAGGGCGCCGTCCTTAAAAGCGGCCCGGTTCACCGGGTCCGAGGGGTCCGGAGTCACTATATAACCCCTCTCCTGCAGCTGAAGGGCGCGCTCGAGCGAGTTCACCTTTATCTCTCCGCCTATACACTTAGCGCCCTGGCCCCATTTAAGCTCTATGGTATCGATACCATGTTTGTCAATAAGGTACTCGGCCACGCCGAGTTTTGTGTCCTCGACATTCATCTGCACGAGCATCTCGCCTTTTCCCCTGTGGTACTTTTTATAACTTTCAACACGCCGGTCCATTTCAGGGGACTTTTTTACCTTTTTATCCGGCGTAAGCTCAAGGCCCGGGTCCACGCCGCACACGTTCTCGCCACAGACAATAGTAACTCCGGAAATAGCCGCTCCGGCAGCAAAATGCTCCCAGTTTTTCCTCGCTATGTCAGTGGAGCCGAGCGCTCCCGTGAAAACAGGAACATCCATCTCGGTTTTTTTATCCCATCCGTAGGCTGTTTTTGTGTCGACATTCGGGAACCGCGCGTTATCGGGATCCGCGGACATTCCCTCGGGAAGGCCCTCCGCGCCCATGGCGTAACCGTGGATATTAAGGTGCGAATAATCCACGGGGTAATCCTTGTCAGCTCCCGCGACTACTTCCCCGAAAGGGCCGGGATAAATAAGCTCCCTGCCCCTGTAAGTGGACTTAAAAATCTCGCAGTTTCCTTTACACCCATCCAGGCACCTGGTGCATATCCCGCTCATCGGGACAACACTTTTTGACCTGTTATAAGTTTGAGTCGCGTCGTTGGCGTTCGGTTTCTGTAAATTTCCCATTTTATTACCTCCTGGTTTTTAATCGGTATTTTTCCTTCCGCGGAATAATTTTCGGCGCCGCGCCGCGCCGGCTAAAAACATTTTTTTCGGCGCTTCAACGCGCCTTATACGCACCGTTTATGTCATGCGTCAGGATTATAGCTTCGGCCACTTCTTTCATGGGTTTTGATGTGTCCATGCTTTTTTTCCTTATCAGGCCGTAAGCCTCGTCTTCGGACACTCCTTTTGAGCGCATAAGTATCCCTTTCGCCCTTTCAACGGCTTTTCTCGACACAAGCGCTTCTTTCGCCGCCCTGCTTTCTTTCGCGAGCTTCGCGTTTTCTATCGCGACCGCCGCCTGGCTGGCTATTGCCTGGAGCACCTTTGTTTCATCTTCACTGAACCTGTGTTTCTCTGTGGTGTAGCTGTTCAGCACACCAACCGCTTTCTCTTTGTATATCATGGGCACGGACAACAGCGAACAAAGATTCTCATTTTTGGCCACCATGGGGCATTTGTAATTTTTTTCTTTTTTCACGTCCAATACCATAACCGGCCTTTTTTCGGAAAAGGCCCTGCCGCTTATGCTCAGGCGGGGACGGCAGGAGCGGGGCCGGGC
>CAZHOD010000226.1:0-1175 GCA_964534075.1 uncultured Spirochaetia bacterium | reverse complement strand
AAGGCCCTGCCGCTTATACTGCGATCCACCTCTATATCGGGTTTATTGCGGTACTCGACGCTGAGGCTCTGTGTCGCTTTTATGGAAAGGACCTCCCGCTTTTCATCATAAAGCATAACCGAACAAATACGCGAACGCATGGTTTCCGCGGTTACCGAAACTATAAGTTTCAGCATGTCATTCAAATACCTGCCGGAAGCCACGGTGCTGCTTATTTCGGAAAGCGCCTCGATTTCCTTTACTTTCCTGGCAATTTCCCTTTCTTTTGCCTCGAGCAGGCCGTCGCTGCTCCTGTTTTCGGGCTGTTCCGATGTCTGTCTATCCATAGTTTTCACCCCTCTCAGAGCTTAAAGTGTGGCCCGGATCTTCCCGGTAAAAAGACATCACTGTCTCAGGCAGGATTAGAATGAGGCCGCCCGGCGTTATGACATAAAAAAAAGCGCCTTCAGCGTACCGCTCTTATCGCGGCAGGGGCTAAAGACGCCAATGTCATACACCAATAATAAAAAAAGCGCCTCCAAACATGCCGGCTTCGGCACTGCTTAAAGACGCCTTTATCTTTTCGAGGCACAACGGCGCGCCTCAGATTCATATCTGTTTAACTGTAAATAAATTATACATAAAAAATTCACCGGTGTCAAGCCGGGTACGGATTTTTGGGTATGGATTTTGTTTATCCGTTTTTTATACGGCTGGTTTGTAACCGTCCCTGTATGATAATAATTGTTTTTGTAGGGGCCGACCCATGTGTCGTCCCATTACCAATGATTTCGGGCCGCCATACCGTACAAACACTTCGTGTTATACGGCACAGGCTCAGGGCGGCCCCTGCATTTTAAAAACGCGCAGCCATAAAGGCTGCGGTTACAAATACATTTTGCTTTTGCCGCGCCGGGCCCCTTGCTCCCGGTTCAGATACGCCGCCAGGGGCGAACGCAGTATAATCCCGAAAGAAAAATCATTATTTTTATTTACCCCTCCCCATATACCCACATCCGCGTAAAACTCAAACATCGCTTTTACCTCGGCATGCACCTCCATGCCGTAGGTATAACGCGTTTCATCCGCGCTGTATGCCGAGTCAAAAAATATACCCCCTGTCAAATCCTCTATATAAGGCACCAGCGGAAGCCACCACACGCCCGAACGTATTTTTGCCACCGGCCTGGATACTT
>CAZHOD010000225.1:0-3916 GCA_964534075.1 uncultured Spirochaetia bacterium | reverse complement strand
TTCCCAAGTATTTTAAGCTTTGCCAAGTGTATACGATGTCTATCCTTATTCCCATTTTTTTCTCAAAAAACCACTTGAAAAATTTTTAAGTTAGGCGTATATTATGTTTTGTTTTGGAAAATCAAAACATATATTGACAAGGAGGAAGATTATGGCTGACAAAAATTCAAAAGGCCCGGACAATGTGGCCGGAAAATGGTATGTCGATGACCAGTGCACTGCCTGCGGCGTATGCGAGGGCAGCGCGCCGGAAAACTTTAAAATGAGCGACGACGGAGCGTACGCTTATGTGTGCAAACAGCCGGGAAACGAGGAAGAAGAAGCCGCGTGTAAAGAAGCAATGGAAGCATGCCCTGCCGAGGCAATAGGAGACGACGGGGAATGACTGTAATTGCGGATTGCATAATGCAAACCGCAAATTAAAAGGCAAAAATGTTTTTTAAAGCTAAACCCGGTTCCGCTCACGCGGATTGCGGGTTTTGAAGATACTGAAAGGGAAGCGGGTGAAAGCCCCGCGCGGTCTTCGCCACTGTAAGTGCAGCGAAAGCCCAAAAAGCCACTGGCCCGGAGGGCCGGGAAGGCGGGTTAGTAGTAAAAGCAGTTCCGAATTTGAAATTTTAAATCAGGAATTGGATTGGCACGAGCCAGGATACCTTTTAAACCCCACGAAGGATGGGTTGCGCGCCTTAAAAGGCGCGGGGCAAAAAGTTTATTAAAAATTAAGATAATGCCGGCTGAAAAGCCGGTTGCCTAAAAAAGCCGGCCTTTGTGCCGGCTTTTTTACATTAATGGCGGGAAAGAAGGGAAAACGTGAATATTTATCTGATAAGGCACGGCGAAACAGAGTGGAACAACCGGCTTGTTTTTCAGGGCAGGAGTGATGTCCCTCTGAATAAAAGGGGCAGGGAGCAGGCAAAGAGGATAAGCAGGGCTTTAAAATATAAAAATGTCGGCCTTATATTATCAAGCGGGCTTTCCCGGGCGGATGAAACAGCCAGTATTATAGCGGAAAACACAGGTTATAAAAAACGCTTAGTGAAAGACAATCTTTTTATGGAGCGGTTTTACGGCTCCCTCGAGGGGAAGAATTATAAAAAAAATGTCGACTACGAAAGGTTCAACGGGGAAAAAGACAGGGATTTTTTCAAAAGGGCGGAAAGGGCCCTCAAAAAAATTCTGAAAACTTACGGAAAAAAATCGGAAAATATCGCGGTTGTGACTCACGGCGGTATGGTGCGGGCGGTTGCCGCGGTTGCGTTGAAATTAAGGCCCGGGATGTATAAAAGAATAAGGATATACAACGCCTCTATAAGTGAGATACATTACGACGACAAAAAAGGGATATACCTGACGCTTCTCAATAATGTGTCGCACCTGACTTACAGGGAACAAAAAAAAGCGGAGCACCATGTAAAGGGGATATGATAAAAGGTTAAAACTTAAAACTTAAAACTTAAAACTGAAAGCTTAAAGCTTAAAGCTTAAAGCTTAAAAACAAACATCAAAAATAATGGCTGAAGTTTGAGGCTTGAAGTGTGGGATTGGCTTTAATGGAAATGAAAATTATTTTTTAGCCGGAAATGTTACGGCGGAATTCATATATCAGGGTGAAATTATGGCGGTAAATAAAAGGAAAAAAAGATTAAAAAAAGGCATCATCCAGGTTTATACAGGGGGAGGCAAGGGAAAGACAACCGCGGCTGTGGGGCTCGCTGCGCGCGCCGCGGGCCGGGGGTTCAGGGTAAAAATATTCCGGTTCCTTAAAAAAGGAAGGTTCGGCAGCGGGGAAGATAAAGCGCTGAATAAAATCAAAAATATAAGCGTGGTTGTTTTTAACCAGCCCGCCCCGTTTTTTGACAGGCGTGTCACAATGCAGAGCCTGGGAAAGAGGATAAAGGAGGATTTTGAAAAAGCAGCGGAAATAATCGGCTCAGGCAGGTACGATGTCGTAATACTGGACGAATTCACCCATGCGGCCGGAGTTGTCGGTATAAAAAAGATATTGAACACGCTTAAAAACAGGCCGCAGGGCGTAGAGATTATCATAACGGGAAGAAACGCGCCGGCCGCGCTAAGAAAAGAAGCGGCGCTTGTTACCGAAATGAAGGAAATAAAGCATCCATATAAAAAAGGGCTGCGGGCCCGTAAGGGCGTTGAGTATTGATGGTGAAAAAAATCAAAAACGCGGCAGCGGCTTTTATAATAGTGTTTTTGACTGCCGCCGCGCCGCAGGCAGCTGAGATAACCGACGATGTCGGGCGGGTGATCAAGCTTGATTTGCCCGTCAAAAAGGTGGTTTCGCTTTCACCGGCACAGACTGAAATGGTATATTTTCTCGGCATGGAGAAAAAACTCGCGGCTGTTTCCACAAGGTGCGATTACCCTGAAGAAGCAAAAAATAAGCTCAAAGCCGGTACTTTTATGCATCCTGACATAGAAAAAATAGCGGAAATTTCGCCGGATTGCGTGTTTTCAGGCGGCGGTGTGCAGAAAAGGGCGATAAAAAAGCTCGAGGAGCTGAACATACCTGTTTTGGTTTTTTATCCCCGCTCCCTCGGCGGAATAAAAAAGGATATGGAAACATTGGCCGCGGTTCTTGGCGCGGGGGAAAAGCCCGCGGCAAAATTAAAAAAATTTTATGAAAAACTGGGCTCAAAAAGAGCGCCTTCCGGGAAAAAGGTTTATATCGAGCTGTGGGGTAAGCCGGTAATGGGAGTAGGCGGGAGTTCATATATAAACAGCCTTCTAAAAGCCTGCGGGGCCGTTAATATTATCGGTGACGCCGCGGGTGAATATCCCAGGGTTTCGGCGGAGGAAATAATTAAAAGGGACCCGGAAATCATAATGCTTTTATACGACGCGGGTGAGGGTTTTAAAAAATTGAAGAGGTTTAAAAATACGACAGCGGGCGAAAAAGGGGATATTTATATCATCGATAAAAATAAGAGGGATGAAATACTCAGGCCCGGGCCGCGTATTGTAGAAGGAATGGAAATAATAAAAAAGATTATATCGGGCGGCGTCAGATGAAAAACAGGGCGTTGTTTTTTATTATACTCGCGGCGGTGTTTGCCGTTGTCTTTCTCGCGGCATTGAGGTCCGGCAGCGTTAATATAGGATTCAGAGAAATTTTTTATTATCTTTCGGGCGCGGGCGGGCAAAATGATAACAGCGTGATCATAACGGGGATACGGCTCCCCAGGATAATACTCGCCCTTATTGTGGGCGGGATGCTGGGCGTATCCGGGGCTGTACTTCAGGCGGTGCTTAAAAACCCGCTTACAGACCCCTACATTACCGGGGTGTCCTCGGGCGCCGCGCTGGGCGCGACAATAGCCATAATAACAGGCGTTACCGGGCTGGTAATTCCGGCAATGGCGGGGGCTGTCCTTACAATATTTATTGTTTATTACCTTTCTTTTTCATACGGCAAAATGAATATAACAAGCATACTTTTGATAGGGGTGATGACGGGGTCGCTTTTTTCTTCGATAATAATGCTTTTAAGCGCGGTTTTTTCCGGGGACCTTGTAAAGGTTATCTTCTGGTTAATGGGGGATTTATCCGGCGCGGGCGGGGTTTATACGGCGGCGGCGGCGGGGACGGCGGCGGCCGCGCTCGCGGGTTCTTTGTATTTTTCCGGCGACCTTAATATACTGGCAGCCGGGGAGGAAGAGGCGATGACATTGGGTGTGTCCACAGAGTTTATAAAGATTTTTTATTTTATAACAGCCGGGGTTTTAACGGGCGCGGCTGTCGCGCTGAGCGGGGTAATAGGATTTGTCGGGCTCGTGGTTCCTCATATAGCCAGGTATTTTATAGGGCAGGACATGAGGTTTGTAATACCCGCCTCATTCCTGGCCGGCGCGGTTTTTCTTTTGTGCGCCGATACGGCGGCAAGGACCGTGCTCCTTCC
>CAZHOD010000224.1:0-3916 GCA_964534075.1 uncultured Spirochaetia bacterium | reverse complement strand
GAGTTCAGACGGTGCTCTTCCGATCTGTTATATAATTATTTTCAAACTTGAAATTCGTGTACCATGAGTTCGCCATCTCCGCGTGAACATTGACATTAACATTTTCTTCGACATCCATATCGACATCCCCGTCATATGATACTACGTAGTTGTCGATCACGGGCTTCTCGTAATCAGCCGCGTCTTTTCCCGTATCCTTGGCGTCCACTATTTCCGAAAAATTCACCCCTATCTTAAGCATATCGCCCAAAGTGGCGTCCGTGGCGAGCCTGCCGGAAATAAGGTACTGGTCATGCGCGTACACCTGCGGTATAAACGCGCTTGATGTCGGGTCATATACCTGGTAATTGGATTTGCCCGCCTCTCCCATGCGCGCTCCCATAACCATCATTTCAATATCCAGCGCTTCCACAATTTCCACTATTGTATGCACCTTACCGCCCGTCAGCGGCCATGTGTTGTCCATAAGAAAAAGTTCGTCCCTGTTCATCTCCCTTTTTCTCGCGAATATTTCCGCCTCGAACGGCCTTTCCTCTTCCACCGCCCACAGAGTAAAGGGGGTAAGTTTTCCCTGGTACCCGCCAATCACAAATGATACAGGGTAATCGCCCTGTATAAAAAGCCTCCTTAACCCGTAAATATCCTGCGAGCCCCAGAAACCGCCGAACATATTTTCCAGCCGGAAAATCGCCTCGGCGTAAAGCTCCTTGTTCGCGTTCAGTGAAAATTTCAGGTCGATAAACTGGGTAATAGGCCTGTACCTTTTCGCGTATAATGTGTTGCCCCCGGAATCAACGCCTGAATATTTGCCGCCGAAAAGCAAAAGGTCCGTCATATACGCGCTTGACTCGCCGTTTATCCTGAGCCCCATAAGGTTCAGGAGCCGGTTTTGCTTTTTTTCTATTTCCGCTTTTTTTACCTTGAGGTCTCCTATTGTCTCCAGAATCTCATCGAGTTTTTTGTCTGATTTCATTAAATCTTCCATGTACGCCTTTACAAGTTTGTAAAGCTTGTCGATTTTCGCCATTAAATCCTCGTCAGAGCCGCTGTAAGAGCTGTTCTGCGCGTAAAGCACATTTTCCACGCCGTTGTTTATGTATTCCGCGGCCTCGGCGCCGGTCAAAGCGTCCTTATTAAGGGGCTTTGTTATTATCCCGGAGTCCACAAGGCCCTTAATATCATCGTAGGCCCAGCTGCCCTTTGTAATTGTGTTTCCCGCGAATAAAATAACGGGCACCAAAACCACGGCCATAACCGTTAAAATTCTTTTCAGCATTTATGTTACCTCCATATTAAAAGAAATTTTTAATTTCAGCGTACAGGTGCCACCCGTTGAAATTCTGCGAGGGGTACACCATATCTTCGTGCGTAAATCTTTTTGCCCTTAAAAACAATGATGTCCTTGGCGCGAAATCATAATCAAGCCCGAATCCTAAGCTTGTGTCAACATAATCTATGGGCCTTTTTTCATCCGGATCCGTAAGTTTGACCGATTTGTTCGTGGTCCACCTTTCAACCGACCCGACCGCCATTATATTTACTCTTCTTGTTAAGTTGTATACTATAAAAGTGCTCATTAAATTCTGGGAAAAAAGCGTGTTGGGGTCGAAAGTAGGCACAGCAATCGAATCCCCGCTCAGCGTAACCAGTTCGCCGTAAAGCTCCAAAAACAGGTTGTTTTTCATCCCCAGCATCTTATTCAGAAGAAATTTCAGCTCTATGGAGGCATTTACCACGTTTTTCCGTGAAGCCTCGTCAGGGCCGCCCCCGAGCATTATAAGTTCCTTGTTTTCCAGCCAATCTTCTGTAAATATATACCTGCGTCCTTCCGCGGTCCCGCCTATAGGATGATCCTCAGCGTTGTACCGGTAAAATCCCACGTCCCTCTCCTCCACGGGATAACCGTACTGGCTGTAAAAAAGGTGCCACCACATGGCGCCGGTTAAGCGGTTTCCGAAAAGAAAATGGTCCACGTAAACGCGCTTTGTCGTCTTTTTAATCTGGCTGGCCATACCGTAATTTATGTTGATAAAACCCATACTTCCCGGAATTTCTATACTTGAAAGGACGTCTATCCTGCTTAAATTATTGTAATAAAGCGTCGGGTCGCCGGCGTATGAGTCATAATTTATCTTGACCGCGCCGTATTCCGTACCGGCGGGCCAGGACACCCTGTTTGCCGTATCTATTATGGCTGAAGCGCGCGCCACATAGTCGGGGTCTATCCTGCTGTATTTTAAATTCAAATCAACAAAGGGCAGCTCGTCGAGTTTCCCTTCTATATACATCGCGTTTCCCTTCTGGTGGTATTTCGGAGGCATAAAATCCTCGTACTGGTCAAACAATTTCGGCAGATAACTGTATGTATCGGCTATTTCCACTTCGCCCTTGAGTTTAAGAAAATCCGCTATATCCGTCTTGAAATCGCCGCCGAATATGGTTGCCGACTGTATGTAACCTTCGGGTTTTTTCGGGTAATTGTCCGTGGGGGTATCAGGCGCGAGTGTCTCGATTTCGGACTGTTCGTTTGAAGTATTAAAAAAGTTCAGTGAAAATTCATTTCCCGTCATAACAGGCAAATCAAATAAAAAACTTGTCCTCAACGCGTACTCATAAAGGTAAAGTTTATCATACCTCTCGTCAAACTCCTCGGCCTTGCCCGCCATTATTTTTGTCCTGTTCTTCAGCCCGTCCATGAGTTTGAGGTTAAGGTTCCGCACCCTTACGCCCATAAACCCGTGCTTTGACCATATATCCCCCCTCGCCACAAAAGCGTGTAAAAAAGCGTTTTCATAATGGCCCTTTGTAGTTTCCTCGAGCGCGTAAACATCCCTGTCAAAAAGCGCCGGCCGCTCAGACAAAATAGCCTTTGCCACAAAAGGCGTAATATCCTCCCAGAAAAACCCTGTGGATATTGTCCACCCGTAGGCGTTTAAATTGATTGTATATTTATCAAGGAACCTCTGTCCCGTACCCCAGTATTCGGGCAAATCTCCTTTTTCAGCCTCATCAGCAGGTTTTTCGAATGTAAGGTTGAGCTTAAAGCTTATATCGTCGTTGACCACGCCCTCTGTCCACAACTGCATAAAAGTGCCGCCGAGCGATGTATGGTGCACCGGCGCGACACCAAATGCCTCTACATCCTGCCACCTCGCGTTCAGCATGCCCATGACCTTAAACGGAGGCACTCCCCTGAAGGTGGTCTTTTGGAACTCTTTTTCTATATCAATCATAGTGCTGCCTGCCTCTTCCACAACTTCCCTGAGTTCCTCTACCTGGGGGGTTTCGAGAATCTTTTCTACCTTTTTTATTTCCTCCCGCATTTCCATTGTTTTATTATATATTTCAAAAGCTTTTTTTCTGTATATTTTGTAATATTTAAGCAGTTTTTCCCTGTAGGATGATTTATCATCCCCTTTATAAGCGTAAAGGTTATTCGCCGCCTCCACAATATACTTCGCGGCGTCATACCCGGTCATGGGGCTGTATCTGAAACTTTCCGGTTCAGCGGATTTAATAAGGCCGGCGCTTGCCATCATATAGAAATCATCGTATATACTGCCGGTTCTGGAAATAATTGAATCTTCCGAAATTTCCGCCGTGAGGGGTATTGAAAAAACAAAAAATGCCGCAACTATTACCGCTATTTTTTTCATTACACACTCCTGAATCCATTTTTATAAAGTAAAAATATTATATCAAACCTGCTTTTTAAGTCAATAATTTTTTATTTTTTATGCCGGCGCAAGTTTTTTTCTGATAAAAAAGCCGGGCACAATTTCCTCATATAATTTATAACGTTTTAATTGGAATTTGGTTGCGTTTTTATAAAAAAAAAATTTGTTTTTCCGCAGTTTTGTATTTTCGTTTTTGGGCGGACATACAAGTCCGCCCCTACAAATACCTTTTTGAATGC
>CAZHOD010000223.1:0-3920 GCA_964534075.1 uncultured Spirochaetia bacterium | reverse complement strand
TTCCGATCTGTCATTCAGAGTTTTCAGCGCCAGTATATCGGAAAACACAAAATCCGGCCGGTAAAAGGCGCCCACAAGATTTTTTCCCGCCTTTGTGTCAACTCCGGTTTTCCCTCCTATGGAACTGTCAACCTGGGCTATTACAGTTGTCGGAACATGAACAAGCCCGATTCCCCTCATGTAGGTAGCCGCGGCAAACCCCGCTGTATCGCCGATAACACCGCCGCCCAAAGCCACTATGGTTGAATACCTGTCGAGCCCGTTTTTCGCGCACGCGTCATAGATTTTTTCCGCGGACTTTAATGTTTTGTATTTTTCCCCGTCCGGAAGAAGGCAGATAAAAACTTCAAAATATTTTTTCAGCCCTTTCAGTATTTTTTTTCCGTAATATCCAAAAACTTTTTTATTTGATACAATAAGTACTTTTTTACCCCGGGCCCGGTTTTTCAGCAGCGCGCCGGCATCCTCCATAATACCGCTCCCTATATAAATATCATAGGGGTTTTCTCCCGCCCTGACCCTTATTTTTTTTCCTTTCTTTAAACCCCGGAGTTTGGCGACAACAGCCTCAGCTACCTGTTTTTTGGTCAGCTTATCAGTTTTCACAACTATGTCGGCTGCCGCTTCATAAAGCGGAGCGCGCTCTTTTAAAAGCGCCCGCGCCTTTTTTTTATCCTTAAAAAGCGGGCGGTTGGTTTTACCCTTCAGCCTCTTTTCCGATGTCTCAAAGCTGTTTTTCAAAAAAACAATCTTTCCTGTTTTTTTCATTATATCGATATTACGGCTGTTCTTTACGACACCTCCGCCTGTAGCTATAATCCTGTTTTTCTTTTTTGACGCTTCTTTTACCGCGAGCGCCTCAATTCTTCTGAAATGATTTTCCCCGTATTTTTTGAATATGTCCGGAATTCCCATCCCCGCTTTTTTCTCTATGATACAGTCGGTATCCACAGTCTTTAGGCCCAGGCTTTGGGATAGAATTTTCGAAATCTCGGTTTTGCCGCACCCCATAAAACCAATCAATACTATATTATCCATAATCAATCAGTATTTCCTGATATATTTTAAATAGTTTTTGTAATTTTCCTTCATAAGTGAAATTTCATCCCCCCCGGCCTTAACGCAAAGGGCGGAAGCAATCTCCAGCGCAGCAACGGCCTCCGCTATAAGCGAAGCTGCCGGAACAGCGCAGACATCCGACCTTTCATATACTGTTTTCACCCTTTTCTTTGACTTCAGATTCACCGAATCGAGGCCTTTTTTTACCGTTGATCTGGGTTTAACAGCTGCCCTTAAAACAACCGGCTGCCCGTTTGTCATCCCGCCTTCAAACCCGCCGGCGCTGTTTGTCTTTCTGAAAAAACCTCTTTTTTTTGTGTAATATATACTGTCATGAAACTCACTTCCGGCGCCGCGAGCGTAATCAAACCCTTCCCCGAACTCTACTCCTTTTACCGCCTGTATTGACATTACAGCGGCCGCTATTTTCGCGTCCAGTTTTTTATCCCACTGTGTATAATCGCCCAAACCCGGGGGAAGCGGTGATGTCACTACCTCTATTATCCCGCCGACGGTGTCTCCATCCCCTCCGGCCTTGTCTATGGTTTTTTTCATAAGCGGCGCCGAACGCGTATCCGGCGTCCTCAGCCACACCCCGTGTTTTTTTGCCGTGTTTTTTATTCTTTTTAAAACCTCTTTTGGCCCCGCTTTCGCGGCGGAACCGCCTCCCTCTCCTCCAATATTTATTACATATCCCGCGATATTAATATTAAACTCTTCCAGCATTCTTTTCGCGACCGCCCCGGCCGCGACGCGGGCCGCCGTCTCCCTCGCGCTTGCCCTCTCCAGTACATTTCTCATGTCCTTCTGGTTATATTTGATCCCCCCGGAAAGATCCGCGTGCCCCGGCCTTGGTACTGTAAGAGCCCTTTTTTCACCGGAAACCGGCTCTATACTCATTGCCTTTTGCCAATTAATAAAATCCCTGTTTTTAATAAAAATACTCAGCGGGGCGCCTGTTGTTTTACCGAACCTTATACCGGAAAGTATTTCAGCCCTGTCTTTTTCTATTTTCTGCCTTCCGCCCCTGCCGTAACCCTTCTGCCTGCCGGACAGGTAAGTATCAAGGCAGCTTTGTGAAATTTTAAGATTGGCCGGCACGCCGTCAATAATTACGGCGAGCCCTTTTCCGTGGGATTCCCCCGCGGTCATATATCTAATCATCTTATATCCCTTTGTCAGCGTATGCTGTAATTAATCCTGAACAATTGACGGCGTTAAGAACACGACAAGCTCAACCCTGCTTTTTGACTGGCTCGTGCCCTGGAAAAGCCCTCCTATAAGAGGAAGGTCTCCCAGCAGCGGCACCTTGTCCTGTGTATAAGTAACTCTTTCACTTATCATTCCGCCGATTACTACTGTCTCGTTATTTATGGTTGTCACATAGGTTCGGGCGTGCTGGGAAGATGTGTCCGGCGGGCCGGAAGTAGATGTCTGCCCCATTACTTTCGTAACCTCTACATCCACGTTCATACCTATTTTTCCGTCGTCAGTTATTTTCGGCGTAACTACAAGCTGTATGGGCAGTTCTATGGACGAATATGTCGTACTCACTACCGGCGGGCCCGAATCGCCCTGCTCTATTTCTGTTTCCTCGTAATATGTTGTCCTTGTCGTGTACATTGTCGCTTCTTTATTTGTCTCAACCGTAACCTTGGGCGATGAAAGGAGCGAGGCCTCATTCTTTCTCTCCAGCGCGGAGAGATAAGCGTCTATCCTGAAACCATTCTGAATCATTCCCACGATGAGCTCGCCGGCCCCTGTCCCCGGAAGGATAGAAACATCGCCTTCTATATACGGCTGATCGTCCTGGGACATAGCGGACCAGTTTACACCAAGCTCTTTTGCCGCGTTTATATTGATTTCATAAAATTTCGCCTCTATCATAACCTGTGGTATCCTTACATCGAGCCTGTCTATTACATTACCGACCTTTTTCAGGTATCTGACGGAATCCGTTACAATAATACTTCCCGAACGTTTATCCACCTGGACCTTTCCGTCCTCACTCATAACCTGCTTTAGAGTACCAGTAATATCGGACGGCTCCATGTACTGAAGCTTAAATACCCTTGTTTTTAACCCGCCGGCGTAGCCCTCTTCATAATCCCCGCCGGTTGGCGTGTCAATCGACGCTATCATGTCCATTAATTTATCAAGGTCCTCCTCGGTTCCGACCATCATAATCCTGTTCGCGCCCGCTGATCCATCAACATAAAGGGAAACGTCCATAAGAGGCTCTTTCTGTAATTGTACGCTCAACATCTTCTGAAGGTCCTCGGGCTTCATTGTTCTGGGAGAATAAAATTTTGTCCTCTTGTCCCTGAGCGCTTTTGCCGCCTTCAGCTCGGCTGTTGTCCCGACATGAATTACATTTTCCCTTACTTCGTAAAAAAAGTTCCTGGGTATAAGTATATCATCGAGCACCTTGCCGAGCGTCTTATCCTGAAGGTTCATTGTTACTTCCCCGGCGTTTGCCACCGAAGGGCTCGCCGAAAATTCAAACCCGGTCTGTGACGCTATAAGCCTTAAAACCGCGGGCAGCTCCGCTCCCTGCAAATTAAGGGATATTTTTTCTTTTAGATTAAGTTTTTTTCTGTACTTTCTCGTTATCTCGCGAATATCATCTATTTCAATTAATATCTGGTTCTGGTCCCTGACCACTGTATAGGGCGAGTTTTCCCTGAGGCTGACAACAACATCGATGGTTTTACCGGGCCGATTTTCTTTCAGTTCGACTCCTCGCACGGGCCCTTTGCTCATTGACAGGCTGTCCTTTTTCCAGGTTGAAACAGCGTCCAGTATGTTAAGAGTCAGTGTTTTTTGCCCGGAATTTTTCTTCATCCTGTATTTTACCGGCC
>CAZHOD010000222.1:647-3928 GCA_964534075.1 uncultured Spirochaetia bacterium | reverse complement strand
GTATATATATTGAAAGGGTATTTTAGGTAAAGTGCCCCCCCCCATTCGGTTGTGTCGTACCGAGAGAAAAATTCTCCTGTCTCCGCGTCATAAAGTTCGTAAATATTTTCAAAATAACGCCCCCTTATCCCTACGTCAAAAGGAAGGCTCATATAAAGATATTCGAACTCCACCCGGGAATAATAGCCTGGTATTATATTGGCCAGCAGCGCCAGGTTGTTGTTTCCCAGCATATCGGAAAGGGATATATACCCCCCTCCCATAAAACCGGTATCCGTGGAGAAACCCAGAAGGCCGAGTACCAAATCAGGGGAAAAATCCGTTGTATACTCGCGCCTGTCTTTGAGTATTTTGTTAAAAGTATCGTCAATTATCTTTTTGTATTCCGCGTCTCCGCCGTTTGAGGACTCGGCTATTACTATATTGTTAAAAACATTTTTTTTCGTGTTTTTCTTTTCTCTCTTTTCCTGAAAATATTTTTCGGAATAATTCAGCGGTATTTCCACAAACTTCCTGTCCCTGCCCGTCATAAACTTGTAAATATTATAACAGGCATCCTCGTAATAACTGTAAGTAATGAATGACCCTGACACGTCTGGAAAAAACACGCCGGAAATAACATTGGTCAGCATTTTTTCTTTACGTCCGCCTATTTCCCTGCTGTACAGGTTATAAATACCATTTTTATCGCTCGCGTAAACTATTTCATTTTCAGAAAGAAATTTTGGGTAGCGGCAGTTATATTCACCGCTATCCGTCAAAAATTTTCTTTCACCTTTTTCCGCGTCATAAAGAACAACCCTGTCATAACCGTTTCTTTCCTCCGTAAAAACAATATATTTACCCCCGGCTGACCATGAAACCGAATTATTTTTAAATATGTTCCCCGTAAGATTTTTTACTTCCCCTGTTTTGAAATTCAGCACATATACGTCAGAAAAACCCCTGTCCACACCTATAAAAGCAAGGTGCCCTCCTCCCGGTGACACAGCCGGAGAATATACGTTATACATTCCGGAAATTTCTATTTTTTCCGCCGACCCGTCCTCTACATTCCCTTTGTAAATATTACTCCTGCCTCTTTCAACCGCGGCAAAATATAATGTCCTCCCGTCCTGCCATGATATAGGGAAGCCGCCTGTCGCAATCCTCCCGGCCGGCGCGCTGAATACCCGCCTTTTATTTTTCCCGTCCGCCCTCATAACAAAAATATTCCTGTGCCCCCCTTTGTTGGAAATATACGCTATACGGGAACCATCCGGGGAAAACGCCGGCCCCTGATTGTGGATTATATTTGTATGATCCGATTCCGTCAGGGCAGGGCCGTATTTTTCCGGCCTGTCCCTTCCCCGGATTTGGGCCCAGTACTTGTTTTTAATATAAAATTCCCACTCCTCTTTGAATTCATCCATGGGTTTTTTCAGAACTTTTAAAAAAATATCGGCAGTTCCCAGTTCCTCCGACAGCAGGTGTATAAAACGGTATATCCTGTCCTCGCCGTATTTCAACGATATATAATCGAATATTGACTGGGATTCTTTATAGGCAAGAAAAACCTCGTCAAGGTGCGCGAACCCTTTAAGCCTGTTTATCGGTATAAGCCGCCCGTTTATAACGGCGTCCCTTAAAACCATTTCCCCTTCGGCGTCCATGTCCTCCGCGCAGTACTCGGCCTGGCCTTCCATCACCCACATAGGCACAAACATACTCCTGTACAGGGTGTTGTATGACCGGAGGCCCTCGCCGTACAATATATTATATTGTATGGCGTGGGTCACCTCGTGGTAAATAACTTCCCTTAAATCCCTGAAAGAACCGTTTGACGGGAGGGCCACCCGGTTTTTAAAGGCCTCGGTAAAGCCCCCTGTACCCTCGCCCAGGTATGAAAGGGTAATATTGGTAGATGAAAAATCAAGGGAATCTTCATATATAAAAAGCGGGATTTTCGATTTTGATTTGTATTTAAGGATAGAACTGATCCTGATATAAGCCTCTTCGGCGTAGATAGCGGCCATTTTTCCGAGCATTTCCCCGCCTTCATAGTAATATATATTAAAATGCTCGGTTTCATAAATATGCCAGTCCATTTCTTTCCAGCGTATTTTATTAAGGGCCTGCAAAGAAGCGGCCAGCGAAAAAATCATCAAGGCAAATATAAAAATCTTTTTTTTCATAACATTTCCTTTTGGCGCCGTATTTTGTCTGACAGGGCGCTGAAAAACTCCATTTTGTCATCGTAAGCCGCGAGGACGATCTCTGTTCCTGCCTATAAATACAGGCGTTCTCCTCACAGAGGATGGCCCGTGAAAGAGTTTTTCAGCACCCTGGTAATTCTATCATAAGAACCCGTAAAATCAAGTAACACGCCGGCCGCGGGCATCTTTGTAAAACCGGCCAAAAACTAATTCATATTTTTTCCCTTATCCACCTGCCTTTTTTATACGCCAAAAAAGTAAGGGCCCCCTGTAAAATAAACGCCGAGGCTATCGCGGCCGGTATGCCCGCCATTCCAAGCGCAGTGTATTCAATTAATATGAAAGCAAGGCCGAGCTGTAAAAAAATAAACGAAATAAAATTAATAATTGTCGGGATGTGCGTGGACCCCGCGCCGTTGAAAGCCCCGTGTATAATCAGCGCGGAGCCCATTATTACAAATGTCGGCGTAATTACCTTTAAAAAGACAATTCCGTGGCGGACAACTTCCATGTTGTCCGTAAAAATCCTCATTACAGGCTCCGCGAAAAAGAAAAAGGCTATAAAAAAAACAACTGTTATCCATAAATAAGAGGCTACGCCTGTTTTCACAGTCTCTTTTATCCTGTGCCTGATATTTCTTCCTATGTGGTACCCCACAATAACTCCGCCGGAATTACCTATGGGCCATCCAAACATCATTACCACAAAAATAAGTTTCTGCCATATTCCGAAAGCGGCTATGCCCGGGTCCCCGTAAAGGGATACCATTTTAAGCAATATGACATTTCCCGCGTTCATCGCGAGCCCCTGCCCCATCGCGGGAACGGTTATTCTGGTAAACCTGTCTATTATTTCCGGGTCGATTTTAAGGTTTCCGGGTTCAAGCCTGAGTTTATGTATTCCCCTGATAAAAATGACAAATCCAGCCGCGCACCCTGAGGAAAAAGAAATCAGCGTGGCAAACGCGGCTCCTTTTATGCCGAGCGCGGGGAAAGGCCCCGGGCCGAGCACAAGCACTGGGGCCGCTATTATATTCACAACAACCATCAATGTCACTATTTTCAGCGGGGTCCGGGAATCCCCCA
>CAZHOD010000222.1:0-637 GCA_964534075.1 uncultured Spirochaetia bacterium | reverse complement strand
GAGTATGCCGATAAATATAAAAGTTACGCTTAAAGCTATAATAGCCGGAAGTAAGACAGTAATATATTCTTTTGCCAGCGCGTAAGTTTCCCCTTTTCCGCCGAAAAAGATTATAACCGGCTTCATAAAAATAAATATCATGGCCGCGTAGGAAACACCGCACAACAACCCGAACAAAAGCATATTTATTATTGACCGGTTTAATTTTTCATAGTTTTTCTCGCCGTTAAGCCTGGACGCGGTGGCGACGCACCCCGTCACGGCCCCTCCCTGGAATGTCCAGAAAAATACAAGGACGGTCCCGCCTATGGCAAAAGCGGCCAGCGCGGAAACACCGAGTTTTCCCACAAGGTAAATTTCAAACATGGAAAGCCCGTTTTGAAAAAAGTTCGCGAATATCATCGGCCATGAAAGAAACATAAGGTGTGAAAATATACTGCCTTTTTCAAATTCCCTCATAATAAACACCTCTTTCCGCCCCGGGTTACGGGCCCCGCCACCCTCTTAAACCTTATCCTTATAATATTCGATAAACCTTTTTATCGACCTGTCATAGGTTTTTTCTATTTCCGCCGGAAAAAGGCAGGCCGGCAGCTCGCCCATTTCCCTGTGGTACTTTATACACTCACAGCACCTT
>CAZHOD010000221.1:0-3957 GCA_964534075.1 uncultured Spirochaetia bacterium | reverse complement strand
CGGTTACAAAAGCCATAATACCCCTACCGTAACTGAGGTATTACAATTAAGGGAAATTTCTTATTTCAAAAGACAGGAACCCATGATAAAATAAAACCCGTTTCCTGAAAATTTTGAATGAATAAAGGAGAAAAATGATAATTATTTTATTGTCGGTAATAGCCGTCCTGTTGGCGGCTATTGCCGTAATACTTTTTATCAGAAAAGAAAAAAAGACGGACCCGGATAAAATGCTCGAGGAGCTTAAAACCGTCTTCCAGTCGGTGTCATTTGACACGCTTAAAGAGCAGTCAGGCATGGGGGAAAAGGCGCTTGAGGAAAAAAAGAAACTTATAGACCAGTCGCTGAAAAATGTCGAGAAAGAACTTGCCGGCATGCGCGAGTTCATGGACAGGTTCGGCGCGCAGAGTAAATCCGGTTTTGACGTAATTTCCGAAAGGCTGCGGTCGGCTTCTGATACCACTACCCGCCTGGCCGAAAGCACTGAAAATTTAAAAAACGTGCTTTCAAACCCTTCCGCGAGGGGGCAGTGGGGCGAAAAAATGGCTGAGGACGTACTCAGGCTCGCCGGTTTTATGGAAAATGTAAATTACATAAAACAAAGGGTGCAATCCACAGGAAAAAAGCCCGATTTTACATTTATCCTTCCGAAAGGAATGAAAGTAAATATGGACAGTAAATTTCCTTTTGCCAATTATCTTAAATACGTGGAGGCGGGCGGTGAGCAGGAAAAAATCCGGTATAAAAAACAGTTTTTGGCGGATGTTAAGTTAAAAATAAAAGAGGTGACCAACCGGGATTACATTAATCCGGAGGAAAATACCGTAGATTACGTAATTTTGTTTATACCGAATGAGCAGGTTTATTCATTCATAAACGAGTGCGATCCGGCGCTTGTGGACAACGCGATGAAGCAGAAGGTTATAGTGTGTTCCCCTCTTACTCTTTACGCCATACTCGCTGTTATAAGGCAGGCTATGGATAATTTTAATTTCGCCTCCCGGACCAACGAAATTTTCAGGCACATGGAGGACTTTAAAAAGCAGTGGTCCGCGTTCGCGGATTCCATGAGCAAGATGGGAAGGGCGCTGGAGGCCGCGCAGAAGGAATTCGGGATATTAACGACGACAAGGGTGAACCAGGTCGACCGGGTTGTGCGTAAGATAGATGACCTGAAAAACAAAAAAGAACTGGGGCGGTAAGGGATATTATGAAGGATTATTCAAAGGTTGTTTTGAAACAGCTGCTTTTGCTCGGAGCGTTCGCGGCCGCGTTCGGTTACGTAGAGGGCGCGGTAGCTCATTATTTGAGGATTCATTTTTACCCCGAAGGGTTCGGGGTAAATCTGCAGTTAAAGGCAATAGATACCCATACGCTCCTTATCGAAGTGGGAAGGGAGCTCGCGACGATGGTTATGCTCGTAACAGCGGCGGCGCTTTCAAAAGGAAGCGGGGCGCGCAAATTCGCTAATTTTGTTTATATATTCGGGATATGGGACATATTTTATTATATATCGCTTTATGTATTCGAAGGATGGCCTGTTTCTTTAATAACATGGGACGTGCTGTTTTTGGTGCCGGTGCCATGGTTCGGGCCTGTTCTTTCTCCGGTTTTACTTTCTGTAATAGGCATAGCATGGGCGGTATTCGTCAATATATTCGAGGAGAAAAACAAAAAAGTTAAATTCAATTATAAAATAACCGGGCTGCTGGCTGCCGGGCTCGTTATATCTTTGGTTTCTTTTGTCATAGATTCTCCGGCAGATACTTTCCCGGAAAAGTACCACTGGGAGCTTTTTAGCCTCTCAATAGCCGTTATACTGGCGTCGTTCGGGTGGTTTTTATATGTGAACAGGAAAAACAGATGATTATTTTCTCCTGTACTTTTTCATCTTAGTTATTATATCCATAATAAGGCCTTGTTCCTTTTTGCCGAGGCTCCTTACGGCCGAATAAATTTTCTTGTCGTATCCGTAAGATTTTTTTTCGCTTTTCGCGGTTTCCGCGGAAAAAAAGCGCGACAAAGGAATGTTCAGGGCCGCGGCTATTTTTTCAAGGGTTTCTATACTTGCTTTTTTCCTTCCGTTTTCAATGAGGCTTATATAATTGGAGGTTATCCCCGCAAGTTCGCTTAGTTCTTCTTGGGTCATATTGCTTTTTTTTCGGGTTATTTTTATACGTTTTCCTATTGTGCTGTGTATGTTTTCCAATACTTAATCCTCCGTATGCCGGGTTTATCTAAAAGTATAACATACACAAAAAAATAGTATAGTAACTCATAGGCAAAAAAACATTATTGACTAACAGTCAAAGTGGATGTACAATGAGTTTAACGCAGCCGGAATATACAGAAGCGTAAAAAATGAGTAAAAGGGGGCGTTGTAGTGTTATGAGGAAAAAAAATTCAGGCAGGCGGGACCATGTTTTATTGATAAGGGTAAATAAAAAGGAAAAGAACCTTGCCGAGATGAATTCGAAAGCGTCCGGTGAAAATGTTTCTGAGTTTTTCAGGAGGCTTTTACGCGAGGAGGCGGGCAAAGACGCGGCGAAAAATTTAGAGTGTATTCTCAATAACCACAGGGAAACAATAAAAGAATACAGAGAAATTCTGGCAAAAATGAAAAAAACCGCCGTATATAAGCAGAACGGAAATAGCAAATCGGATAAATGATTCTGCCGGGAAATCGGTGAAAATTCAGCCGGCCTCTTGGCCGCGGAAAAGGTGAAACAGCGGCAGTAAATACGGGTTTATTATAAAGAGGCGCCAATTTTTACGCGGGGAACAGGCATCCCTCTTTGCTTTATAAGTTTCGGAGGACCGGCGCCTGTTCCCTGTTTTTTAAAAGTCCGCCGGATATTGTACATTAACCGAATAAATAAAAACCTGTATAAATACCGGAAAATATACTATAATGATACTATAACAGTTTCTGAATATCAGGGTGCGGTTATGAATATAAAAAAGTATATGAAAGAGCATGAAAACAAAGTCAAAGAATCAATTCATCTTAATCCCGGGGAAGAAGAGTTTAAAAACCTTAAAAGATATCATAAAGAGCGCGTGGAATACCTGCAGCACGAGCGGCTTATCCACCTTCTCGTAACGCTGGCTTTCGCTGTCTTTCTGATGCTGGCGCTTATAATTATGGTTATAAAGCCGGGGCTGTGGGTGCTGCTCATAACCGTTTTGATCCTGATATTGCTTATTCCATATATTTTTCATTATTTTTACCTGGAAAATACCGTCCAGAACTGGTATAAAATTATGGACGAGATAGACAGGCGGTTAAAAAAACAGGGCCCGCGTTAAGCAGGGCCGGAACGGAGAGGAAAATGGCAAAACAAGGGGGCAAAAGAAAAGTAAAGAAAGAGAAGGCAAAAGGACAGGCACAGGAAAAAGCAGCGGGCAAAAACGTGAATGCCGGCGGAGGCGCCGCTGTTTACGGTTTGGGTTTTATCGGCGCGCTCGTGTATTTTATTCAGACAGCCACGGGCTTCTGGGCCGGCGCGCTCGGAGTTTTAAAAGCTATTGTCTGGCCGGCCATACTTGTATATGAACTCTTAAAATGGGTCACTATATAGGGCGGTTTAATTAATATTTTAAAAATTCAGGGTAAAACAGTGAAAAATGAGCAGGATTAAAATACAAAAGCAGGAAGACGGGCTCAGGATCGTAATAAAATCATATAATTCTTTTATGCACGCTTTTTTTACCGTGCTTGTCATACTTGCCGTGGGTTCGTTTTTTTATTATGTGATGCCGGTTGTTTCCGTGTTTTTCCAGAGGCTGCTTTTTGATATAATCGGCACCCTTGCCTGGGCGGCCGCGCTCGCGGCCGTGGCCTTTCTGCTGCTGCGGTCGGTTTTATGGAGCGCGGGCGGGAAAGAAATAATAAAAATTGACAATGAAAAATTTGTTTACTCAAAACGTATTTTCAACATAGGAAAAAATATTGTT
>CAZHOD010000220.1:0-3958 GCA_964534075.1 uncultured Spirochaetia bacterium | reverse complement strand
GTTTATTTCAGCGGGTACGCAAACGGCATAGACGCCATACACGGAGGGATTGTGGCGAGTACTTCGAGTGACAGTAATACGGTCACAATAAATGATGTGGCGGCTACCTTTACCTATACTGATACGCCTACAGCGACATTTACGGAAACACCAATGCCGCAGACATTTACGCCTACTTATACGGCAACACCTGAATCCACTACAGGTGTCATTGAGATACCGACAGAGACGCCGGTTATTGTTTATCCAAACCCGGGCCCTGTAAAGGAGACAGGCGCGAATGTTAAGTTCAATATAACAAAAAGGGCTGAAAAACTTAAAATAAAAATTTATACTTCCGGATCAAGGCTTATCAGGGAAGTCGAACTGGACGCCCCGCAAAACGCCGGGACGGTCGATGCAAAAGTGGGCCCGGAAGTATTTAAAGGCCTGTCCAGGGGAGTGTATTTTTACCGGGTGTATGTTGAGGACGATGAAGGAAACCCGGCTAATTCCAATGTTCAGAAGCTTATTATTCTCGAATAAAAAATATAGATAATAAAGCAAAAAAAGGCGGCCCAAAACGGGCCGTCTTTTTTTTGCCTAAAACTATATGGAAAATAGTTTCACATAGCGGCATAAAAAACAGAAAAAACAAGAAACATTTGATATAATAAACTGTCAAAAGGATAAGATATAACGAGAATAAAAGGAGATATAATGAGTTTTACGGGCATAACTAAAAAATTTATTCTTAAAACCACGGCCCTTTTTTTGTTATTTTTTTTTAACGCTCAAATATACGCTGCGCATGATTATATAAACGCCCTTTACCTTACAACTTATTTTTACGGAGCTCAGAGATGCGGAGATACGCAGTCCTGGTGCCATGACGCGTGCCATGTGAAAGACGGACAGTCAGAAGGAATCGATTTAACAGGCGGGTGGCACGACTGCGGCGACCACATACTATTCGGCCAGACCGCGCCTTATTCCGCGGGCGCGCTTTTGGAAGGCTACCTTTTATACCCTTCTGTTTACGGGGATGATTATTCTCAGGCATATTCAGCTCCTCCGTCAAACGGAGTGCCTGATGTGTTGGATGAAGTCAAAATATTTACTGACTGGCTGATAAAAGCGTGCGACGGCACAAAATTTTATTATCAGAAAGGGCACAGCGCGGACCATAACCATATGAGCGAGCCTTATGACCAGTCAGTTACTTATAATGTGAACGAAGGCGGGGAAAAAGGCGGGCCAAGGAATGTTTATTCAGTTTCATCCGGCGGCTCGAATGTCGCGGGTGATTCAGCCGCTGCCCTCGCGCTTATGGCCATTGCGTATGAACCGTATGATTCTTCCTACGCCACACAGTGTTTTAATAAGGCAAAAGAATATTACGCTATAGGCGATTCAAGCCCCGGGACAGTGGGCGGAGCTGATTGTTGTTACGGCGCGGCAAATTATCAGGATGACATGGCATGGGGAGCGGCAGCTATATACAGGGCGTCGGTGGAAAGAGGCTCGCCGGATTCTTTTTACCTTAATGAGGCTGAAAGTTATATTTCCGGGGGCCACGGTACAGGCAGCTGGCCCTTATGTTATGACCATACCGAGCTTTTTGCCCATTATAACCTTTATGAGCTTACCGGAGACACCTCGCACAGGGACTGGATAAGGGATGATGTTGAGTATTATAAGGGGATGATGGTAACCTGCGGCATAGGAGAGTACGCTTTTGCCACTGAATGGGGGTCATTGAGGTACGCGGCTAATATGGCCTTTGGCGCCATTATTTATCATAAAATAAGCGGGGACTCGGCTGCTTATGATTTTGCCAAAAAAAATGTCGATTTCATACTCGGCACGCATGGTGATATATCGGGGGATCCTTACTGCCCGGAGGGAAGGTCGTTTGTCGTGGGGTACACAAATCCCGATTATTCTTCCGCCGGTTCTGTGGAGCATCCCCATCACAGGGCAGCGTTCGGAAAGACAGCGGCGGAAAACGCGGACCAGCTGTGGCAGGATGAGGACGCGGATCCGGGAAGCGTGCCTTATGAGTATGTGCTTAAGGGCGCGCTTGTCGGAGGGCCGCGTTCTTCATGCGGTAATTATAATGACAGGATAGATGATTACGTGGCAAATGAGGTGGGGCTGGATTACAACGCCTGTCTTGTGGGCGCGATTGCCGGCATTATTTATGTCCTCGACCCTCCAACGCCGACTTATACCGAGACCCCGAACCCTAACTGGACCTCTACTTTTACTCCCACGGCCTCGCCTACCTATACGATTACCCCCATACCTCCTCCCACGCACAAGCTGAATTTCGAGGTTATGAATTCGAGCGGAAACGGCTCATGCTCGGAACAGGGCATAAAATGGAAGATAAAAATAACAAACTGGGATGACGTGGCTATACCCATAGCGGATGTAACAGTCAGGGTTTGGCTGAATACATCGAAGGGCATAACAGTGGAAAGCTACGACGCGCGCGTACGCGACGCAACCGATACTGACCAGGGTTCAATAAGTACTGTGTCAGGGTCGGAAAACTCCATAGGCTCGACCTGCGGTTATTCAGGAAGGTACGCGAACAAATACGTGGATGTTTCCTTTTCCGGCGGCCCGGATATACCGGCGAACGGTGGTTACCTTTATATGGACGGTATAGTAAGGACATCTGACTGGTCTCAGCTGGATTCCGAATGCGATGATTATACGAGGCTGCTCGATACGTGGACGGACTATGTGAATGAACCTTCCTATACATTATATGAGACAGGCGACCTTGTATGCGAGTACCTCGACGCGGATACAAGGGACCCGGACACAGGCATAGACCCCTGCGCAGGCGCCAATGGATGCCCTGTCGAGGGCACTCATACAAATACACCTGTTCCTGATACGCCTACTTTTACTTTTACACCGACAAGAACAGCTACACCTACGGGCACTGTTACGCGCACAAACACACCGCAGGATACATTTACGCACACACCTACTGATACTTATACGTATACTTTGACTGACACACCTACTGATACGCATACTGAAATGTCCACGGATACATATACGGACACGCCCACCGATATACCGACTGATACTTTTACAGATACTCCAACTGATACAGCAACGGATACGCCCACCGAAACATTTACAGAAACATATACATACACGGCCGCGGACACATATACGTATACACAGACAGGGACGCCGACATATACCCGCACAGAGACACCAACGTATACGCGTACCGAAACAAAGACATTTACACCAACAGGGACGGCTACAGGCACCCCTACATTTACAGTTACGGCTACCAATACGGCCCCGGATACATATACGGATACACCCACGAATACGGCGACATTTACAGGCACGGCCACACTTTCATTTACGCCTTCTGCCACTCCCACGTCCACCGCGACCTTTACAGAGACAGGAACACCTACTTTTACAGGCACGCCTACGGCAACTCCTACACTTACAGGTACACCGACAAATACAAACACCCCTGTTTTGTCCCCGACGCCTACTTTTACGGGTTCGCCGCCGACCCTGACATATACGCCCACAATAACAAAAACAGGGACCCCGTCTTTTACGCCGACGGCAACTGCAACCGGCACAGGAACCTTTACCCGGACGTTTACGCCTACTTTCACCCGTACACCGACCGGTACTCATACGCTGACGCATACAGGAACCGTTACGTTTACGGGGACGCCCACGTCCACGCCCACGCCCACGCCTACATTCACGGCTACACCTACCTATACACTGACTTTGACATCGACAGCCACCTCTTCCGCGGCCATGACATTTACAGGCACTTATACTCCGACTCAAACAGCAACAAGCAGCAAGCAACCCACAATGTCTTTTACGCCGACGTTTACAGAGATTGTGCCGGAGGATACACCAACATTCACAGAGACCGTGCCGGAGGACACACCGACATTCACGGCGACGC
>CAZHOD010000219.1:0-3960 GCA_964534075.1 uncultured Spirochaetia bacterium | reverse complement strand
AATAACCCGTAAAAGTTTTACCTGCAGCCCGACCGGGAGGTCCGCTATCTCGTCAAGAAAAATGGTGCCCTTATCGGCAAGTTCAAACCTGCCTTTTTTTGAAAACAACGCGTCAGTAAAAGCGCCTTTTTCATGGCCGAAAAGTTCCGACTCAAGCACCCCGGGGGCGAGTGCCGCGCAGTTTACTTTTATCAGGGGGTATTCTCTCCTTTTGCTTTTCGCGTGTATTTCCTGGGCAACAAGTTCCTTGCCCGTTCCCGATTCGCCCGCTATAAGTACGGTGGCTTCCTTTTCCGCAATTCTGGAAATGAAGTCAGTTATTTTCTTTATCTCCGGGCTGCTGCCCATTATTTCACCCCTGACAAGCTTTTTTAAATACGTATTCTCTTCTTTCATTATTTTGGCCTTAAGGATTTTTTCCACCTGTATCCTTATCTGATCGAGGGAAAAAGGTTTTGTTATAAAATCAGACGCTCCGTGTTTCATCGCGCTTACTGCCCTGTCCACCGTACCGTAAGCCGTTATAATTATCACTTCGGCCGCCGGTTCTGTCCGTTTAACTTCCCTTAAAACATCTATCCCGTCCCTTTCGGGAAGTTTAAGGTCGGTGATTACAACATCGAAACTGCCTTCCTTAAAAATTTTCAGGCCTTCCTCCGCGGAAGGCGCGCCCTTCACGACATAATCATCAGCAAAAAGCGCTTCTTTTAATATATCTCGCAGCTCCTCGTTGTCCTCTATTATAAGTATCTCTCTCAAAACCAGCCTCCGTTTTTCCCGTCAAAAAGTGACAATAAACCTTGTGCCCCTGCCCTTTTCACTTTCGACCCTGATATCGCCCTTGTGCATTTCTTTAACTATTTTATAAGCCATCGCGAGCCCCAGCCCCGTCCCGTCTTTCTTCCCCGTAAAAAAGGGCTGAAAAATTTTATCTTTGAATTTTGTGTCTATGCCCCTGCCGTTATCCTCTATTATTACCGCTGTGCCGCCGCCGGACTTTTCAAGCCCGACTTTTATGGCCTTGTCTTTCCTGTTTATCGACTGGTACGCATTGATTATTATATTATACAAAACCTTTTTTATCAAATAAGTATCCGCCTTTATTGTACCGCTTTTGCCTTTGTAATCTTTCTTGATTGCGTCAGCCACATCCCCGGAAAACTCCTCCAAAAACTCATCGAGAAACGAAGAAAGCTCTATTTCCCGGAACTCGGGGGTAAACTCCTTTGTATAATCAAGAAAATTGTTCAGAAACTCGCTCATTTTCATTGTGTTTTTAACTATGTCAGCGGCCTTCTTTTTTATCCTCGGCGAGGAGGTTCCTTCCTTAATAAGCTCCGCGTAACCGCTTACCACATTAAGAGAATTTCTTATTTCATGGGCAACCCCGGCTGAAAATTCCCCCACCGTTGCCATTCGCTCCCTGTTTGTAATATAGTCCCTGAGTTCGTTTTTCATGGTGTCAAGCGTATCCGAAAGCACATTTATTTCTTCTTCCCCGGATACTTTTATTTTTTCGTCAAAATTCCTTTTTGCTATCTGCTCGGCTTTTTTCTTCAGCTGTATGGTGGACTTCGTAATACCCGAAGATATAACTATTGAAAGCAAAAACGCTAGAATCAAAATCACAAGCCCCGCTATAAAAAGGGCGTTTTTATACTGCTTAACATATTTTAAGTACGCTATCTTAGTCTCGACCCCTATTATACCCCCGACCTTGCCATTGGTTTTTAGGGGCACAAAAGCCGTTTTATAATGCTTGCCCCTTACTCCTTCGTAAAAAGGAGAAGAGGATATTTTGCCTTCCGCCGCTTTCCTGAGCCTGTAATCATCAAGCATAATGAAAAATTCCTCTTTTTCATCTTTCAGCGAAAACAAAAGTTTCCTGCCGGGGCTTATTATCATTATATCTTCAACTTCCGTAATATTTTTCAGGTACGTAAGCTTTTTAACGTATTTATCGTAAACCTTTCCCCTTCGGGAAAGGTACTGTATATCATCTGAATCAACAGCCTCCTTGATAAAATTCCCGACTATAACCAGCCTTTTTTCCACCTCTTTTTCAATATCATGCTGCACAAGATGGTAGGTAATAACCGCGTATACGCCCACAATAACCGCCGCGGACAAAAGAAAATATATAAGCACTTTTGCTTTGATTGATTTTATCAGCATCTGTCCTCCGTAACGCGGCAGCCCCGCGTTTGTATAAAATATATCTTATTTAAGCTTTTTTGTCACCGGTTAAAACCGCCCGGCCTTTATTTGCCGAACTTTTCAATAATTTCATTTTTTTGTTTTTTTGTCAAAAAACCCGCCCTTTTCCCTCCCTTTTTTACTTCGGAAGCAAGGTCCTTTGTATCCCTGAACTCACGGTATATTTTATTTTTTGTTTTTTCACCTATCCCCTTTATGGAGTCAAAAACCGAGCTCTTAAGCTGCCTGTTGGCAAGCGCGAACTGATAATTTACCGCGAACCTGTGCGCCTCATCCCTTGCCCTCTGCAGTAAAAAACGAGCTCTTTCGTTTACCGGCACGGGCCGGCTCTCATAGGGCCTGAATACTTTTTCTTCTTTTTTCGCGAGGCCTATTATTTCCGGGTAAATATCCAATTTTTCCAGCTCTTCCTTTGCCGCGTTTACCTGGCCCTTTCCGCCGTCTATAAGTATCAAATCGGGCAGGGGCTTTTTTTCATTTGTCATTCTTCTGTACCTTCTGCGCACCACCTCTTTTATCGCGGCGTAATCGTCGATTCGTACTGAATTCCTTATGGAATAACGCCTGTACATACTCTTGTCAGGCGCCCCGTCCCTGAAAACAACGCAGGAACCCACCGTGTTTTTTCCGGAAAAATGGGATATATCTACGGCATCTATTACTTTTGGCGGGGAGGCCATGCCGAGCGATTTTCCAAGCTCGACAACCCGGCTTTTATTTTCAAGTGCCCGGCTTTGTTTTACCCCCTGCTTTAACTCCTCATCCAGGGCTTTCTCAAGGATATTTTCCCTGAGCATATTAAGAAGCCCGTTTTTTTTCCTGAAAACCGGTTTTATGTTTTTTTGTTTTAATACACGCGCCGCTATTTCCCTGTCAACGGCGCCTTCCCTCAGCACTGTTTCTTTGGGAAAAGAAGCGCTGCGCTGATAATGCTGCAGCAAAAACAGCTCGAGCGGGTTTTCCTGGCCGGGCATATCCCGGAATACCCTTATTGACCCGGATATAAGCCTTCCCCTCCTTATTTTGAAGAGCCCGAAATAATACGCGTTATTTTTGTAAATATAATCGGCCGCGTCCCTGTTTTTATCCCCGGTATCAATAACTTTCTGTTCTTCCATAATATTTTTTACCGCTTTTATGGCGTCTCTTGTTTCAGCCGCCTTTTCGTATTTTTTCCGCGACGAGTAACCCGCCATTTGTTTTTGCAAATTTTTCAAAACCTCCCTGTAATTCCCGCTAAGAAATTTTTTCGCCTGCTTTATTGAATCCATATATTCTTTTACAGTTACACGCCTTACACAGGGGGCGGAACATTCGCCCGTATCATAGTATACACACGGCCTTTTTATGGGCTTTTCTATGTTATATGAGCACTGGCGCGCTTTAAAAATTCTGTATATTACCTTCATTACCTTTTTTGCTTCGGCAGGCATATAAGGGCCGTAATAAAGAGATTTTTCATTCTTAGTATTTCTTGTGACATATATGCCGGGATAAGTATCTTTCATTGATATTTCTATAAAAGGGTAAGATTTATCGTCTTTAAGCAGTATATTATATTTTGGTTTGTGCTCCTTTATCAGGGAATTTTCGAGCAGGAACGCCTCTATTTCGTTATCGGTAATTATAAAATCCGCTGAACTTATCCTGCCCGCCATTATTTCCGTTTTCACGTCTTTCGCGGACCCTTTCATCAGTCGTTTACCCCGTTATGGAGCGTGATGGGGACGGCCAGGTAGTTCC
>CAZHOD010000218.1:0-3964 GCA_964534075.1 uncultured Spirochaetia bacterium | reverse complement strand
GGAACATTTCTTATTACAACAGAACCCGCGCCTATTTTGCAGTCATCACCTATTATAACCGGCCCAAGCACCCTTGCGCCCGCTCCTACCACGATACCCATGCCCAGGGTAGGATGCCTCTTACCGTGTTCCTTGCCCGTGCCGCCCAGGGTTACTCCCTGGTATAAAAGTACATTATCGCCTATTTCTGTGGTCTCTCCTATAACCACGCCCATGCCGTGGTCAATAAAAAAACCTTTTCCTATTTTTGCCCCGGGATGTATCTCTATTCCGGTCATAAATCTGGAAAAAGCGGATATCATACGCGGCAGCAGAGGAATTTTTATCCTGTATAAAAAATGCGCGAGCCGGTGCATAAGCACGGCATGGAGCCCGGGGTACATAAAAATAACCTCGAGTATATTCCTGGCTGCCGGGTCCCTCTTAAACACCACTTTTATGTCATCTATTATTATCATATTTACTCCTTTTAATAATTAACCCGCCGCGGGTTTTTGTGGTTTCGAACCGGGTTTATTTTCCTTTATGTATGATGAAACAAGATAAAACGAACCTCCCGCTGCCGCAACACCGTCTTTTTCCGCCTCTCTTACCGCCCTTGCGAGGGCCTTTTTATTGTCGGGCTCAACGCGGTGCTTTATCCCGTATTTTACACTAAACCGCGCCATTTTATCAATACTTATCGCCCTTTTATTGTCTATGGACGTGAGTATGATTTCCATCGGCAGGTAATGCTTAAAAACAGAAAAAATAGCGTCGAGGTCCTTGTCCGCCAGGGCTGAAAACACAAATTTTATACCTGCCCGGGGGTGCATAGAGCGAAGGGTCGCGAGCATTCCGGCTATTGCTTCAGCGTTATGCGCCGCGCTCAGGTAATAACCCTCATGCCGCGAAAGACGGCCGGGAAGGCGGGTTTCACTAACGGCCTTCACGGCTTTTTTTATATTCAGGCCGAGTTCCCCTGACAATACCTTAACGCACATAAGCGCAGTAATTATATTGTCCGCCTGAAAAAACTCGGGCATCGCGCTGATTACACGCAGCCGCTCCCCGGTGTCTTTTCTTTTAAGGTTTACTATCAGCCTGCCCCTGAAGTGCGCGAGCGAAACAAAGGAAAAAAGATCTGCCGGAAAAAAAACCCTTTTTTTGAATTCGCGTTTAAGTGTTTTTTTCAGCGCGGGGCCCTTTATATTGCATACAGCCCTCCCTTTTTTTATAATCCTGGATTTTTCCTTAAGTATCGCCAAAGGTGTTTTGCCGAGGTAATTCACATGCTCCGGGCAAACCGACGTTATAACGCTGAGTTTTTTGTCCGCGTATTTCAGGTTCGTGGCGTCGTACCTCCCGCCGAGGCCCGCCTCGACCACCGCCGTTTTAACCTTCGCGTCCCTGAAAATCACCATGGCGAGCGCGGTTAAAAATTCAAAATATGTCAGTTTTATATTTTTACCGGCAAGAAATTCCTTTGTTTTTATACCGGTTTTTACGAACAGTTTTTCAGGAACGGTTTTCCCGTTAACCATAAACCTTTCCCTGACGCTGCCTATATGAGGGGATGTATAAACACCGGTTTTTATTTTATGCGCCCTCAGGATAGAATCGAGATAAGCCGCGGCCGAACCCTTGCCATTGCTGCCCGCCACGTGTATAACGGAAAAATCATTCTGGGGATTTCCAAGCGCCTTTACCGCGCGGTTTATCCTTATAAGCGAAAAATTATACCTGTGCTCATTGAGCCTGTCCAGATAATCGTAAAACCTTTCCGCCGCGCCGCTCATCGGGGTATCTTCTTATCCGTCAAAATCGAAAAAGCTCTGTGCAGCTCGCCTTTTATGTCTTTTCTCCGCAATATCATATCCACCATGCCGTGCTCCAGCAAAAATTCGGACCGCTGGAACCCTTCGGGCAGTTTTTGTTTTATTGTCTGTTCTATTACCCTGGGGCCCGCGAACATTATAAGGGCACCCGGTTCAGCTATGTTTATATCCCCCAGCATCGCGAAAGACGCGGTGACCCCGCCCCCGGTAGGGTCCGTCAGCACTGAGATATACGGTAGTTTCTCTTCAGCCAGGCGGGAAAGCGCCGCGGAAATCTTTGCCATCTGCATAAGGGACACTATGCCCTCGTGCATCCTGGCCCCTCCTCCCGAAGCCGAAATAATAACAAGCGGCAGTTTTTTTTCCAGGGCCTCCTCTATAAGCCTCACAAGGCGCTCTCCCATAACCGAACCAAGTGAGCCGCCCATAAAGAAAAAATCCGTAACCCCCACAGCGGCCTCTGTTCCGTTTATTTTTCCTGTCCCCGTAATAACAGATTCAGTGAGGGATGTTTTGTTGCCGGATTTTTCCAGTTTTTCCCTGTATTTGGGGAATTCGAGAAAATCGATTGGCCGTACTTCCTCAAAAAGAGTCTTAAAAGTGCCTTTATCGACAGTAATTTCAACACGCCTTTTAGCGCTTATGCGGTGATGGTGGCCGCATTTAGGGCATACGCTCAGGTTGTCTTCCAGTTCTTTTTTCAGTACAATACCATCGCATTTTTCACATTTTACCCACATTCCTTCCGGTATCTTTGTTCCTGTTTCTTTTTTCTGCTGTGCCTTCCTGATGATAGTGTATTTGGGCCTGTGAAACCATGCAGTCATTTACTTCTCCTTTTTCTTTCGCGAAGATTTTTTCCGGCCTTTTCCTGTATTCTCCGTTTTCTTATTTTTCTTAAGCGCGCGGACCGCGGCGAGCGCCAGGGCCGGATCAAACTGGGTACCCGCGCAGTTTTTTATTTCACGCACACACACGTCAAAAGGCAGCGCTTTCCTGTACGGCCTGGATGAGGACATAGCGTCGAATGTATCCGCGGCCGCTATTATTTTTGAAAAATAAGGTATGTCATCCTTTTTAAGCCCCGCGGGATACCCGTGGCCGTCATATCTTTCATGATGGTGCCTTATAACAGGTATAATCTCCCCGAGTTGAGGTATGGATTCGAGTATATTCGCGGCGTAATCCGGATGTTTTTTTACTTCCCCGAACTCCGCGTCCGTAAGGCGCGCGGGTTTCCTGAGTATGGACTCGTCTATCCCTATTTTTCCTATGTCGTGGAGCAGGGCCGCCAGGCGCAGGTCCTCGATGCCGCCGGCCGAAGCGCCCGCCTCTTTAGCTATTAAAACGCTGTATTTAGCCACCCTGTCGGAATGGCCCCTTGTATAATAATCCTTTGTTTCTATGGCGGCCGCGAGGGACTTTACTGTGTTTAGAAACATGGCCCTTAAATTTTTATAAAGCTTTGCCTTTTCAAGGGCGGCCGAAGCCTGGTTCGCGAACGCCTCGAGAAGGTTTATATCCTCCTGCGTAAACGACTCTCCTCTTTCTTTCCCTTTTTTGTTCAGTATTTCAACCACGCCGATGAGTTTACCTTTTGATATCAAAGGCACGGCTACTATAGATTTTGTGCTGAATGAAGTTCGCTTATCCACCCTTTTATAAAATCTGGGGTCAGCCTGAGCGTCCGGCACGAGAATCGACCTTTCCTCCCTGGCAACCCAGCCTGCTATCCCGCTGCCCAAAGGAACGGCAACCCCTTTTAACTTTCCGCTTTTCCGGCCGGTGGCCGCGGCGAATACCAGCTCGCTTTTCTTATCGTCCAGAAGAAGTATAGAACCGGCTTCCGCGCTGAGCATCTGTGTCGATATGGAAAGCATTTTATCGAGCAGTTCATCGAGGTCCAGGGTAACGTTTACATATTTTGTTATCTCCATCAGGTGCTCTAACCGCTGTATTCTTTCGCGGTTTTCAATAAGCAGTTTGGCGTTTTTTATTATTACCGAAATATACGGGGTCAGCGCCCGCAAAACAGAAAGGTCGTTTTCTGTAAAAGGCCCGCCGTCCTTTTTATTAATCAGTTCAATAACTCCTATGACTTCGCCCTCGAACTTAAGCGGCGCGCACAGTATGTTCCTGGTTGGATA
>CAZHOD010000217.1:0-3980 GCA_964534075.1 uncultured Spirochaetia bacterium | reverse complement strand
AGGCGATCTAAAATGACCGAAATTTACCCACTCAAAACCCCGAAGACCCTTTTTTTATTTAAAAGCCTGTTGAATATTGTACATTACCCGCGAAATTGGTCCATTGCCCCTTCTTTTTATAAACGCGCACCTTTATCTTCCGCGGCCTGAAAAACGAAGGCTCATACTGAAGTGAGAGGCGGCATAAAAAGCTTGACAAATATTGTGTTTTTGGGCATACTAAAATTGTAAAATATGTAAAAATAGTGAGGTTAAAAATGCAGGTAAAAAGGTGCATCCTGAGCAGGATCGAGAAGTTTTTAAAAAGCAGGGAATACCTTGCCGTAGTAGGGCCGCGGCAGTGCGGAAAAACAGTACTTTTAGGAATGATAAAACAGTATCTAAAAAAAGAGCTGAAAGTTAAGGAAAACAACATAGCTTTAATAACTTTTGAGGACAGGAAACTTTTGCGGCAGTTTGAGTCAGAACCAATTGAATTTGTTAAATCGTATATTGATAAAAGGGGGACAGGGCTTTTTTATTTATTAATTGACGAGTTTCAATATGCGAAAGAAGGCGGCCAAAAATTAAAGTTTGTATATGACACAGTGAAAAATTTTAAGGCAATAATCACCGGTTCATCTTCTCTTGAAATCAGGGCCAAAACCGGGAAATATATGGTAGGAAGGATGTTGTCTTTTAATATGTATCCTTTTAATTTCAGCGAATATTTGCTGTCTAAAAGCAGAAGGCATTTGAACATATATGAAAAAAAGAGCCGGGATATTGTCAAATTTATCTTTAAAGGGAAAAAACCTCTTTATAAGAATAAAGAGGACGCGTTTTACAGTGAAATGATTGATTTTTATAAGGATTATGTTGTGTGGGGAGGGTATCCGGCGGTTGTTATTGAAAAAAATAAAGAAAAAAAACAAAAATTACAGTCGGAAATCAATTCCGGTTATATCATGAAAGATATAAAAGGATTGCTTGCCCTGGCAACAGAGAATGAATTGGAATCATTAATAACTCAGCTGGCAATACGGCCCGGAAATTTGATTAATTATACAAATTTGTGCGCCGATACGGCTCTTGACTACAGGAATTTAAAAAAGCATTTGCGTATATTGAATGAGACATTTGTGTGTGATGAATTGCGCCCATTTTATAAAAACAAGAGAAAAGAGCTTTCCAAAAATCCCAAAATATATTTTATTGACACAGGATTCAGGAATAATGTTCTGGATGATTTTAACGATCCCGACATGAGAACCGACGGGGGGGCTTTGGTGGAAAATGTGGTGTATCGCAGGCTAAAGGAACTTGCGGGCGGCCGGATAAAGATAAATTACTGGAGAACAAAGCCGGGGGCGGAGGTGGATTTCATATTAAAGGTTGACGGAAAACCGGCCCCTGTAGAGGTAAAATATTCTTGTTTTAAGGGCAACAAAGTATCAAGAAGCTTTATGAGTTTTGTTCAACACTATAAGCCGTCTACGGGATTAATATTAACAAAAAATTATTTTGGAATTTCTAAAAAAGGAAAGACAAATATTCTTTTTGCGCCCGTATACTATCTTTAATGGCCCAAAAGGGGCGGTTTGGTAAAAAAGCTGCTTTTGTTTATTTTTGTAATTTGCGAACCCACCAACATGGTTATTTGCCTTTTTTCTTGATTTGACACCCCTTCTTTTTAGTGATAGTATTTTTAAACAATGAAAAAACTCCTTTTGCTGACAGCTGCCACAGTATTTCTATGCGCGGGCATTAAAGCCGAAAATATCATGTCTTCATCATACCTTCTCATAGACTCATATCCTTTATATTCGGCGATCGGGCCCTCGGCAGGCGCGGCTGATTCGGGCATTAGGGCCGCGGGGGCAAACCCGGCTTCTTCTGCGGGAATTAGTGATTTTGAGTTCGCGGCAATGAACAATATGTGGTTCGGCGGTATATCCAACCAGAGGCTAAGCGCCGCGAAAAATTTCGGTTTTGGCACGGCGGGTATCAGCCTTTCCTATATGGATTTCGGGGCTGTTATGAGGCTCGGTATCGACGAAAACCTCGCCCCAATAATAGAAGGGGATACAGTCACGCCGGATGTTTTTTCCGGGTCAGTTTTTTACGGCAGCAAAATATCCGGTTTTTCCCTGGGAGGCGCGGTAAACCTCGCGAGGGAAAACCTCGGCGCAGGCCCGGTTTTTCTGCCGTCAGTCAGTATAGGGGTTATTAATAATGAATTAATTCTTGAAAATCTGTCCGCGGGCATAAGCCTTCTTAATATCTCCACCCGGCAGTACGGCTGCTTTCTTCCGCTTAACCTGAAGGCGTCTGTTAAATATGAGGTTGCCGGCGGGGAAAAAAAAGTTATGGATTTATACGCCGCGGGCAGCTACCTTCCCTGGGATAATTACGCCGGGGCAGAAGGTGGTTTTGATTACAAAATTTTTGAAATATTAAGGTTAAGGGGAGGAGTAAGTTTTTCAAATACAGGCGGTTTTAAATTAAGAGGGGGAGCGGGAATAAAAATCGAGGGGATAAATATAGATTACGCTTTTGTCCCGGACCCTTACCTGGGTAACGCCCATAAAATATCAATAGGCGGAAGCATAAAAACTTCTGTCAGCGGCAGGGAAACAGGTGCCCCGGGACCGAAAGAAGGCGGGACATTCGAAAGTTATATAAAATCCGGGGATTATTATTATGAAGATAAACAATTCAAACGCGCGCTCAGGTATTATGAGTATATTAACCTTATGTACTGGAAGGAAATCGAGGAAATGGGCGATACTGAGAAATCGGTTTTTTACCAGAAAATGGGGATATGTTATTACAACCTGAAAAACAACGCGCTCGCGGCGCGTTATTTTAAAAGGGCGCTTTATTATGACAGGGACAACGAAATTTTAAAGCACTGGATAAAACTTATAAAGTGAGGAATTTATGAAAAAAACAGCGGTAATGTGCCTGTTTGTTTTATACAGCGCTGCGGCCGCGGCTGATACACCTACTGTTACGCAAACCGCGACCAAAACAACGACACCATCAGCCACAGAGACTGTTACTGCAACAGTAACAGGGACAGCGTCAGGGACAATAACAGGTGCGGCAACAGGAACGATAACAGGAACAGTAACCCCGACTTATACGGGTACTGTTACGGGCACAAAGACACATACTGTTGTTTTTTCGCCGACGGCAACGGAAACAAATACGCCTACACAAACCTCTACAATTACCGAAACAACAACAGAAACCATGACAATCACCCCTACTAATTCGGATACCTTCACCCCCACGGGAACAAACACAAAAACAAATACACCTACGGTTACAGGAACCTTTACGTATACGCAGAGCGCGACAAAAACTTTCACACCCACAAACACTCATACATTTACCCGGACGTTTACTCATACCCCGAGCGTTACCATAACGCTTACTCCCGTGCCGACCCCGACCATTCCCGGGAATATGTATGAAAAATTAAAATATACTTTTTACCCCAACCCCGCAGAGCAGGGAAACCCGGTTTACATGCTTTATGTGCCCTCAAAAGAATGCGGAGCGGGCGGTTCTGATATTGTTATCAGGCTGTATTCAGTGGACGGAAGGCTTTTAAAAAAAGAAAAGGCGGATTTTGCGGCCCCGGGCAAAATAAAAATGGAGACAAGCGGGCTGGCGCCGGGCATATATTTTTATGTATTCGGGGAAACCTGCAAAAGGGGAGGCACAGCCGAAACGCAGCCGCCTAAAAAACTCATAATTAAAAGGTAAAATTTTCTAAAACGCGGAGAAGTAAAGGGACGACACCAACCTGCGCCAAGCTTTGGCAGGCAGGCATAGGTCGTCCCCTACAAAAACAAATAATCAAATGTATTTGTAGGGGGCGTGCACTGCGCGCCCCTTTTGAAAAGCACGGAATTATCGGACAGGGCAGGTGCCCTGCCCTGTTAATATGTTAGGTGATTCCTGCCATATGTATTAGAATGAAGCTGTAA
>CAZHOD010000216.1:0-3984 GCA_964534075.1 uncultured Spirochaetia bacterium | reverse complement strand
AAACGCAAAAAAGCCCGCGAAATAAACACAAAACTTTTTTTGTTAAGGGTTTTGTTCGCGGGGCAATTAAAAGGAGTTAGCATGAAAAAACATAATAATAACAGGTTTCCTGAAAAACAGGGGTTATATGACCCGGGCTTTGAAAAAGATTCCTGTGGTGTGGGGTTTATCTGCGACATTAAAGGAAAAAAATCCAATGATATACTCACAAACGGGCTCAAAATACTCAAAAGGCTGACTCACAGGGGCGCTGTGGGCGCGGACCCGAAAACAGGGGATGGGGCAGGTGTTTTAATACAGATTCCCCACAATTTTATGTTAAAGGCAGCCAAAAACGCGGGCATTACCCTGCCCGGCCGGGGCCGATACGGCGCAGGGCTTGTATTTCTGCCGCGCGAAAAAAAGGCCTGTAAATACTGCAAAAACGCGGTTGAAAATGCCGTAAAAGAGCACGGCCTGTCCTTTTTGGGCTGGAGAAAGGTTCCGGTCGATAATTCTGTTATAGGAGAAACAGCGAGGCAGAGCGAGCCCGTATTTGAACACCTGTTTATAGGGGCAAAAGGAGCGGACACGGCCGGGGATTTTGAAAGGAAACTTTATCTGATAAGAAAGCAGGCTGAAAATATTGTCAGGGGCGCCGAAATCGAACAAAAAGAATACTTTTATATAACAAATATATCCTCCCGTGTCCTGATTTATAAAGGGCTTATGATGCCGGAACAGACTGAGGAATTTTTCCTTGACCTGAAGGACCCGGATGTCAGGACCGCTATATGCCTTGTTCATTCCAGGTACAGCACAAATACGTTCCCCACATGGGACCTTGCCCAGCCGTTCAGGTACATAGCGCACAACGGCGAAATAAATACTTTAAAGGGCAATATAAACTGGATGAAAGGCAGGGAAGGCCTTTTTAAGAGCGCGCTGTTCGGTGATTCTGCCGGGCATTTAAAACCGGTTATAATGGACGAGGGCCAGAGCGATTCCGCGTCGCTCGACAACGCCTTTGAGCTGCTTTTCAGGGGCGGACGCTCGCTGGCGCACTCTATGATGATGCTTATCCCCGAAGCGTGGGAACATAACAGGGAGCTGTCCAATTCAATAAGAAGTTTTTATAAGTACCACGCCTGTTTTATGGAACCCTGGGACGGGCCGGCCGCGGCCGCTTTTACTGACGGCGTAAATATAGGGGCGGTGCTCGACAGGAACGGCCTGCGGCCCGCGAGGTATATGATAACAAAAAACGGGCGGGTTATTATGGCGTCCGAAGCAGGGGTGCTGGACGAGCAGCCCGGGGAAATTGAGTATTCCGGAAGAATTGAGCCGGGAAAAATATTTTATATAGATACTGAAAAAGGTGAAATAATAAAAGATTCCGAAATCAAGGAAGAGCTTGCATCGAGGGCGCCTTACAGGCAGTGGAGAAAGGAACAACTTGTTTACCTCGAGGACCTTCCGGAAGGGAAGCCGGCCGGGCGGGGGCATAACGGCCTTTTTAGCTCACTTAAAGCTTTTGGTTATACAAGGGAGGACATGAAAGAATTGATAAAACCCATGGCGCAGGAGGCAAAGGACCCGATAGGCTCCATGGGTAACGACACCCCTCATTCTTTTTTATCGGGCAGGCATAAATCGATTTACACCTATTTCAAACAGCTTTTTGCCCAGGTAACAAACCCTCCCATAGACCCGATAAGGGAAAAAATTGTGATGAGCCTCAGGTGTTTCCTCGGCCCGCAGAAAAATATTTTTGAGGAAATTCCGGGGCACGCCCGAAAACTGCAGGTCAAAGAGCCTGTTCTTACGGACGAAGAGCTGGCGAAAATAAAACATATAAATACCTCCGGGTTCAGGGCCGGGACAATATCCCTGCTCTTTATGCCGCGCGGAACAAAAGATTTTATGAAGGCCCTGGACAGGGTATGCGAAGAAGCCGTAAAAGCGGCAGAAGAAGACAGTTCGTTTATTGTATTAAGCGATGAAGGCGTAAACAGGGAGTACGCGGCCCTGCCCGCCCTGATCGCCACGGGCGCCGTGCATCAGGAGCTGGTAAAGAAAGGCTTAAGAAACCGCGTGGGCCTTGTTGTTGAGAGCGGAGACGCCAGGGAGGTACATCATATGTGCCTGCTTTTGGGATACGGCGCGGACGCGGTTAATCCTTATCTTGTTTACGGCGCGTTAAGGCGTATGTCGGAAGAAGGGGATATCAGCGCGGGGTTTGAAAAAGCCGTTGAAAATTACAGGGAAGCGGCGCATAAAGGTATAAAAAAAGTCATGTCGAAAATGGGTATTTCCACACTCAGAAGCTATAAAGGCGCGCAGATTTTCGAGGCTCTCGGAATACATAAAGAGGTTATCGGCCGCTGCTTTACCGGGACAGTGTCGAGGTTGAGCGGGGTTAATTTTGAAGACATAGCTCAGGAGACAATAATGAGCCACAGCAGGGCGTTTCCGGGCACCGGCCCGCCTTCGCCGGTGCCGGAAACCGGGGGCGTATTTAAATGGAAAAAGGACGGCGAGTTCCATTTGTGGAACCCGGATTCCATAACCGCGCTGCAGGAATGCGCCGTGGAAAACAGCCGCGAAAGGTATGACGATTTCACGGAACTTATCAATAAACAGGAAAACCGGCCGGTGACTTTAAGAAGCCTTTTGAAATTCAGAAAGGTAAAACAGGTTCCTTTAAAAGAGGTGGAGCCCGAAGAGGAAATAGTTAAAAGGTTTTCAATAGGAGCGATGAGTTTCGGTTCGCTGAGCAAAGGGGCCCACGAGTCCATAGCCATAGCAATGAACAGGCTGGGCGGCCGTTCAAATACAGGCGAAGGCGGAGAGGACCCTGCGAGGTTTACCCGCGATAAAAACGGGGACTTAAAGAGGAGCGCGGTAAAGCAGGTAGCGTCGGGCAGGTTCGGCGTCACAATAAACTACCTCGCGAACGCGGATGAAATACAAATAAAAATGGCGCAGGGCGCGAAACCCGGCGAAGGAGGGCAGCTTCCCGGGCACAAAGTCAGCGAAATTATAGCGAAAACGCGGTATACCACACCGGGTGTAACCCTTATCTCTCCGCCTCCGCACCATGATATTTACTCAATAGAAGACCTGAAGCAGCTGATATTTGATTTAAAAAACGCGAACCCGTCGGCAGGGATAAGCGTCAAGCTTGTTTCCGAAGCGGGCGTCGGCACCGTGGCCGCGGGTGTGGCAAAAGGCCACGCGGATATGATACTGATATCCGGCGGAGACGGGGGGACAGGCGCGTCCCCGCGGACATCTATAATGCACGCGGGCCTGCCCTGGGAACTCGGCCTGTCCGAAACACATCAGACCCTTGTTCTCAATGGCCTGAGGAACAGGGTGAGGATACAGGCCGACGGGCAGCTGAGGACAGGAAGGGACCTGGCTGTAGCGGCGTGCCTGGGCGCCGAGGAATACGGTTTTGGCACGGCAGCGCTTATAACGCTCGGATGTGTTATGCTCCGCCACTGCCACCTCAACAACTGCGCTCTTGGTGTCGCGACCCAAAAGCCTGAGCTGCAGAAAAAATTTTCCGGCAGCCCGGATTATTTGGTAAACTACCTGCGTTTTGTCGCGCGTGATTTCAGGGAACACATGGCAAAACTCGGAGTGAGGTCCGTCGACGAACTGGTGGGAAGGCCGGATTTACTCGAAGTAAACGAAAAGATACTTCCCCGCAAAGCAGAAAATATTGATTTTTCGAAGATACTTTATAAACCCGGGGCTGTCAAAGGAGAGGATGTTTACTGCAGCGGCAGGCAGGCCCACGATATTGACAGCGCGCTGAATAAGGAACTTATTGAAAAATCCGCCCCGGCGCTTCAAAGAGGCGAAAGGTCCGGTTTTGAAACGCTGATAAAAAATACCGACAGGGCGGCGGGCGCCACGCTCAGCCGTGAGGTCTGCTTAAAGTACGGGGAGAAATACCTGCCTGACGGAACAATACACGTTAAGTTCAACGGTTTC
>CAZHOD010000215.1:0-3998 GCA_964534075.1 uncultured Spirochaetia bacterium | reverse complement strand
AAAGCGGACATTTCTATTTAGCGAAAAAGCGGACATTTCTATTTGGCGTTGACAAATGGTTTTTTATACCTTGCAAATTAGCGTGAAATGTTTTAGTATTGTGAAAAATCATTTGAGGTGCATAAGAGTGATGGAGCAAAAAGAAATAACGGAAAATATGGAATTGATTAAGCAGAGGATATCGAAGATAAAGGTGTATCTTTGACCTGGCCGGAAAGCAGGAAAGAAAAAACGAGCTTGAGAAAAAAACCCGGAACCTTTCATTTTGGGAAAATAAGGATGAAGCAAAAAATGTTCAGTCTGAACTAAAATCTTTAAATACGGTAATTGACCGGGTTTTACGTATTGAGAAATCTTATGAAGATGTGGATGTCCTTATCCAGCTTTTGGAAGAAGAAAAAGACCCTTCCCTTAAAAAGGAACTGTCCGAAAAATTCGAATTATTGAAGCGCCTTGTCAATAAAGAGGAATTCAACCTTATGTTCAGCGGGAAATACGATACCAACAACGCTATTGTTACTATACATTCCGGCGCCGGGGGAACGGAGGCGTGTGACTGGGTCTCAATGCTACTCAGGATGTACATGATGTGGGCGGAAAAAAAAGGGTTTAAAACAATAATCGATGATTCACAGCCGGGCGATGAAGCGGGTATGAAATCAGTTACATTCGAGGCTCAGGGCGAATACGCTTATGGTTATTTTCGGGCGGAAAAGGGCGTACACAGGCTCGTCAGAATATCACCTTTTGACTCAAACAAAAGGCGGCACACATCTTTTGCCTCGCTCGAGGCGGTGCCTGAGGTCGACGAAAGCATCAACCTGGAAATAAAGGATGAGGATTTGAGGATAGACACTTACAGGGCGTCCGGAGCCGGGGGCCAGCATGTCAATAAAACCGAATCCGCGGTCAGGATAACCCATGCTCCCACAAATATTATCGTCCAGTGCCAAAAGGAAAGGTCGCAGATAAAGAACAGGGCAACTGCCATGAAAATACTTAAATCCAAACTTTTCGTGTACTACGAGGAAAAGCAGCGTGAAAAAATGGAAAAAATAGCCGGCGATAAAAAGTCAATAGGCTGGGGCAGCCAGATACGCTCGTATGTTTTTCATCCGTATAAAATGATAAAAGACCTGCGCACAGGGGAGGAAAGGGGAGACGTAGACAGGGTTATGGACGGGGATTTGGACAGGTATGTAGAGGCATACCTTAAAATGGAGGCTGAAAAAAATGCCGCGTCTTGATTTTGAGCTTTCGTTCGCTACCCTTATTCCTGATTTTATATATCAGTTTCTTTCCAATGAATACATAAATGCCTTAAGCGCCACTTGTATGGGGCTCGAGGATGTGAGGGATGTTGTGGCAGATGATACTTCGGAGGAGCTGGAACCGGCGCGGAAGTTTCTCGCGGCGGGACAAAAAGAAAAAGGAGATAACAGCGGGCAGGAAGAAGAAATTATGCCCGAAGGCGGTATGGATGATTTGGAAAACATGCCGGATAAGCTTGACGCGGAACTGGCGGAGGTCGACAATGAATATTACCACCTTTATACACCGGGGGAGCTGAGGTTTATATTCGAGAAAATAATAGAAAATATCGACGTTATCTTTCCGCGATTCAGGGAAAAAACCGGGATAAATATGGCTCTTCCAGTCGGTTTTAAAACCCAAAAAGGCCTGGAGGCGAACCTGGTGGTGGAATTTCTGGATATCGGCGAGAGGCCGGAACGCCTGGAAAATGTATACCTGGTCTCAATGGCGGACTATATGGTCTCGGACAGGAAACTCGCGAGGGTTTATTTCAGGGTGGACAACGAAAAGTTTAAAGAATACGAAAAGGTGTTTGGCGAGGCGGTAAAACTCATAAAATTAAAACCTCCCCAACAATAATTTAAAGTTTAAAATTTATAAGTCAAAATTAAATCAAAACACAGCCGCCGGCCCGCGCGAGTATTTTTGCCTGTTAAGTTTTTTCGTTTTTTTCCGATATAATATAAAAAACGGGGCAGTGGATGTTAAAAAAAACAGTATTTATTTTTTGCGTAGTTTCCTTCCTCGCGGCGCATGCCTTTGCGGGTTACGACACAAAAGGGGGCGATTTCTGGATAGCCTTTCCCGGAAGTTATAATGAAAAAGTCGATTTGTATTTATACATAACCAGTGAAACCGATACATCCGGAACCGCGAGGACACTTTCGCCTTTCAGCTCTGCTGATTTCACGGTTTCCGCCGGGGATGTAACCGTAATCAATTTTCAGGATACTGTGTCCATAACAAACAACGATTCGCGGGAATTCAAGGGGATAAATATAACAGCGGAGGACCCGGTAACTGTTTACGCCATGAGCAGGGACACGGTAAAAACCGACGCTTTTCTCGCGATACCCGTTGATTCGCTGGGCACGGAGTATATTGTCCAGTCCTACAAAAACACCCCGATAGAAGTCCCGGACGGGGGAACGGAGTTCGCGGTTGTGGGAACGGAGGACGGCACAAATGTTACAATAACACTTTCTGAAGACACGCTCGGCCATACCTCGGGCGTCCCTTACAGTTTTAACCTGAATGAAGGGGAGGTGTACTATTTATACAATACGGTTACGGCTTATCCCGCGGACCTTTCGGGCAGTTTTGTATCCGCTGACAGGAGGGTCGCGGTCATAGGCGCGCACAGGTGCGCGAATGTACCGTCTGACGAGCTTTACTGCGATTATATCGCGGAACAGCTTCCTCCAATCACATCATGGGGAAAAGAGTTTATAATAACCCCTCTTGCGGGGAGGACGGGCGGGGATACATACAGGTTTTTGGCTTCTGAAGACAATACTGTAATTTACCTGGACGGGGTGTCTATTACAGCGTCTCCTCTGAATAAAGGGGATTTTTATGAGGCCATAATAGACGGCGCGGGGCATATAACATCCACGGGCAGGGTTCTTGCGGTTCAGTACGCCCATTCGACTGATTATGACGGGGAAACGGGCGATCCCTTTATGATGATTGTCCCGCCCGTCGGGCAGTACCTGGAAAAGTATACTGTTTATACGCCTCAGCTCGGTTTTTCCGGTAATTACCTGAACCTCGTGGTCAATAACGCTGACGCGGGCAGTGTTTCGGTGGACGGCGTGTTTATCGACGCTTCAAATTATACTGCCGTGGGCGCGAGCGGTTATTCCGCGGCCAGGTTATCTGTAGGCGAGGGGCCGCACAACATAGAAGGCAGCCTGCCTTTGCTGGCCGGGGTTTATGGTTTTAATTTTACAGAAAGTTACGGATACCCGGGAGGCTCCGGCGCGCTTGATTTTGTAAGCACCCCCACGCCGACAATAACAAAAACCGCAACCATGACGGCCACGTTTACGCTGACAACAACGCCGTCAGCAACCCTTACTGAGTCTGTTACGGGTACACCGACATTCACGCTTACTCCGGAGGTTTCGCTGACAGCCACAACCACAGTGTCCATGACGTTTACCGCGTCTTTTACCTATACTATTTCATATACGGATACCCCGACATTTTCAGCGACAAAAACTTCTACTTCGTCTTTTACGCGGACAATAACGCTTACACCCCGGGATTCACCGACGCTGTCCTTTACACCGGCCCTGACGCCTTTGCTGAGCCATACTTTTACGCCCACCGCAAGTTTTACCCCCGTAAATTATTCGCCCACACTTACGCTGAGCTTAACAGCGGCCCGTACAGCAACACATACCGTAACGTTTACACCGACTTTGCCGGGCCCGGCATTTACGGTTACTTTTACGCCCACGCCGCCATACCCGCCGCTTTCACTTTACTTAAAGGGTAATTACCCCAACCCCGCGAAAAAAAGGGGTACAAATATTGTATTTCATATCACAGCGCCGGCTGAGGTTACGGTGAAGATATTCGATGTTTCCGGCGAGCTCGTCCACGCGAGCGGCGTATTTCATAAACCCGCCGGGTACAATACGTATTTTTGGGACGGAAGAAACAAATCCAAGAGGGTT
>CAZHOD010000214.1:0-4014 GCA_964534075.1 uncultured Spirochaetia bacterium | reverse complement strand
CTATAATTTCAAAAACTTTTTTCGTCTTTTCTTTTGTGGCAAAGCCTTCCGCTGTTTTGAAGGCCACATTTCCTTCCCTGTCGAGTATGAAAAAATAAAGGGTGTTTTCCTTTTCCGTATCAGGCACCAGGCCCTCATATTCGCTTTTATCTCCCCAAAAAATCAGGTAACTATCGTGCCGTTTTTCGTCGACAGCCCCTTTTATCCCGTTCTCAATAAAAAAACCCGCGAAACCAACAGAGCCTATCATGGCTATCTGAAAAACAGCGGCATCCTTATTCTGCCCGTATCTTTTATAAATAGGCCCGAACCACGACTCAGTAAGCCCGTCTTTCGGCCTCTTAAATGTAACGCCTATTATCCCGGCCCTGCCTTTAATGTCTTTTGGCAGTTTTATTTGTTCCCCTTTAAGCGACTTTGCCCTGATTTCCGGGAACCGCTTTGTTTCTTTTTTATTTTTCACCCCTCCCGGAACAGGAGGAGCCAAGAACAAAAAAAACAACAAAATCGCGATAAATTTTTTCATATCACGCCTCATATAGTATTTTCATGAAACCTGTATATTTTTTCGTCAAAAATTATATCACTGTAAGATATCGGCCTTTTAAGCTTCAGCCCTTCGATTTTCCGGCAGCGGCTCAGCGCCACATAAACCTGGCCGTGCGCGAACGCCCCCCCGTCAATATCGAGTATAACATCATCGAATGTCTGGCCCTGGCTTTTGTGTATTGTTATTGCCCAGGCAAGCTTAACCGGGTACTGGCTGAAACTGCCGGAAACCTCCTCCTCCACCCTGTCTTTTTCTTCATTATACCTGTACATAATCTTTTCCCATTTTTCCCTCGGCACATCATAAACCTCCGGGCCTATCCTGACTTTAACCCCGTCCTCCTCCGGCCGGGAAACCTCTCCTATTGTGCCGTTTACCCATCTTCCGGCAGGGTCGTTCCTGAGCATCATAACCTGCGCCCCCTGTTTCAGCCTCAGCTCCACCTCAGCCGGCGCCGCCTTTTCGTCGAAATTCCCCTCTATTTCAGCGCTGTATACATATTCCTGCCCATTGATTTTTTTAAGATAATTTTTATTGATACCGGAAGCCCTCCTGTTTGTAGGAGTAAGTGTAATTACGCCGCTGCCGTATTCGACATAGGGGTCCACCCTCTTATTAAGGCTTTCCATGTCACTTTCATTTATTTTTCTGTTTCTTATCCTGTTAAGCAGGTTTATAAAACCTTTATCTTTCTGCCTGTAAATCCTGCTTAGCTGTATTTTTTTATAACCGGTTTCCCTCATTACGGCCGCGTCAAAAAAATAGGGTGTTTCATACCTTGAAAAATACGCTTCGGTTTCCTCCCCCGAAATAACCGGGGAAAGCTGGAAAAGATCGCCGAAAAGTATAACCTGGGCCCCGCCGAATGGCGTGTCATAACATTCCCTGTTCTTCCTCAAAGAATAATCAACCGCGTCGAGCAGGTCCGCCCTGAGCATGGATGCCTCGTCTATAATCACGGTGTCCAGCGCTCGCATCAGCCTTTTTTCCCTGATTTTTTTTATATGCTCCGGCCTTACTATCCGCGGGGGAAACTTAAAAAAAGAATGTATGGTCTGGCCGTGTACTTTTATCGCGGCTACGCCCGTGGGCGCCAGAATTATGAATTTTTTTGAGGTGTTTTGCCTGAAATACTCCAGTAAAGTGGATTTACCCGTACCCGCGTTCCCGCTTATGTAAAGGTTTTCATCCGTGTTTTCCATAAGGTCATAAGCTTTGCCGAAATCTTCGCTGAACTCAAAATCAGGCGGTAAATCAACGCCCCGCCCAAAATCAATATTTTTCTTTTTATGTTTTTTTGCCATCAGCAGCTCTTAAAATTTTATTGAATTTTTACCGGTATAGGTTTCTACTCGGTTTTTGCCTTACGCTATTGTAATGCTGTCATCGAGATAAACGTCCTGTACGGCATTGATTATTTCCACTCCCTCTTTCATCGGCTTTTTAAAGGCTTTCCTTCCGAGTATGAGCCCCGAACCGCCGGCGCGTTTGTTTATAACCGCCGTCCTTACGGCCTGCTGCATATCGTTTTCTCCCGAGGCCCCGCCGGAATTTATAAGCCCTATCCGCCCCATGTAACAATTGGCTACCTGGTAGCGCGTGAGGTCTATGGGATTGTCCGAGGCCAGTTTTTCATAAACAAGCGGGTCTGTTTTTCCGAACTGAACCGCGTTATACCCGCCGTTATTCTGAGACTGTTTTTGTTTTATTATATCAGCCTCTATGGTAACTCCGAGGTGGTTCGCCTGGCCGGTCAGATCCGCGGATATTTCGTAATTAACGCCCTCTTTCTTAAAAGCGTTGTTCCTCAAATAACACCACAGGACCGTAAACATTCCCTTTGAATGGGCGTAACTAAAAGCCTTTGACACTTCAATCAGCTGCCTGCCGGATTCTTTAGAGCCGAAATAAACAGTCGCCCCCACGCCCGCGGCGCCCATGTCATACGCCTTTTCGACGTTTCCGAACATTATCTGGTCGTAGTCTTCCGGGTACGTAAGGAGCTCATTGTGGTTTAATTTTACTATAAACGGTATTTTGTGCGCGTATTTTCTCGATACCGCGCCGAGCACGCCCATGGTCGAGGCCACCGCGTTGCACCCCGCCTCCACAGCGAGTTTCACCATGTTTTCCGGGTCAAAATAATCCGGATTCGCGGCGAAAGAGGCAGCGCCCGAATGCTCGACCCCCTGGTCCACGGGCAAAACCGAAAGATAACCCGTATCCGCCAGGCGGCCTCGGGAATATGCCGACTGAAGGTTTTTTAAAACCCGGTTAGGCCTGTCAGTGAGTGAAAAAACCTTATCGATGTGGCCCGGGGACGGCAGGCGCAGTTTTTCCGCGGGTATTGTCGCGCATTTATGCTTTAACAGGGATTCCGCTTCATCTCCGAGTAATTTTTCTATGTCCTGTTTCATGTTTTTACCTCCTGAAAGATATTTATGTCCTATATATTTTAGTACATACCGTGTTATGAATCAACGACAAAAGGTGAACCGGTTAGCGTGCAATATTCGGTGGACTTTTAGCAGGGCGCTGAAAAACCCAAAAATTGTCATTGTGAGCGGCCTGCCTGCGCGCTGCAGCTTAAAAAGCGCAGGCGTGTCCTCTGTAGTTTAAACGCAGGCAGAAGGAAGCAATCCCTGTGATTAAAGGGAGGGATCCTTACACCCCGTATAAAGACTCCGCCTTCTACGGGGCTCATGACGATAAAAAGAGCAAGCTGTCAAATACAGGGACAGGCTAAACTTCGCTCCTCATAATGACCCCTGAAATAGTTTTTCAGCAGCCTGTTAATACAAAAATATTACTTGTTTCAGTTAAAAATCATCCTTAAAGCGTTCGTTTTCATGTTATCGACCATTTTATTTACGAACATTCTTTCAAGGCCGCCTTTTGACACGCACGTAAAATTTACGCCCGCGGCGGCGAGTGTCGACATTACGCCGGTAGGTTCGGGTTCAATAACGGATTTTACCGCTATTTCCCCGTTTGAAACCGCTATTATGAAATGTACTTTTGCTTTGACGCCTTTGCTTTTTATAAGCGGCGCGCCCATGGCCCTCCCGCAGTCGCAGTCACCGGGGTCCACCGTAACGTCAAACGGTTCCGTCCTTATACTGCCCGTGTCAGCGTCCGCGCCCTTAATCCTGTATCCCATCATGGGCAGGACCTTAAGCGCGGCTTTAAATATAAGTTCCGCGTTGCCCGGCACTTCGTGCCTGTAAAGCGTGGGCTGAATAGTAGGTTTTACATACATTGTGGAGCAGGAAAAAACCACCATGACAAGCGGCAATAAAATAAAAACCATTCTGTATTTTTTCACGTCATCCTCCGGAAAATTAAATTTTAAGGTACGCTTATAACTATAACACAGCCTGTAAAATAAATAAAGCCCGGCCCTTCCCCATCAGCGGTTCCGCAACTTGCTTTAAATTTTAAGATAAAAAGGTATTTTTCGGGTT